>NZ_BAAFHL010000032.1:0-28636 GCF_042849955.1 Chryseobacterium barbadense | reverse complement strand
GCATTAAAGGCGGCCGGGCAAAAAGCCGCTTTCTGGACACCTTCAGATTTTGGGATATTTCAACACTATAAATAGATAGGGGTGAGAATTTGTATTGTAATTTTTGTTTTACTTTTCTTATTGTCCTGCAATGGCGAGGCAAAAAATAAAGTTGGTACTATCATAGCCAACCGCATTTCCGAAAATAGGCCGGAAATAGATATATCCAAAACAAAAATAAAAGCAGAAGAAGCATTGAAATTTTGTACATCCAAAGATTTTAATACTGATTTCTGTATTTTAATTGATATGAGCCTGCATTCAGGTGTTAAAAGATTGGTGGTCTGGGATTTTAAAAAGAATGCTGTTTCCAAAAAATATCTGGTAGGTCATGGCTGTGGGACAAGCCCCTGGAGCGGAGATGATTCCAAAGATGATCCTCAATTTAGTAATGAGGATGGAAGTCACCTTTCTTCATTAGGAAAGTATAAATTGCAGGATAGAGGTCCCAGTGATTGGGGAATCCATATAAAATACCTGATGTATGGGCTAGAAGAAACCAATAGCAACGCCCTTAAAAGATTTATTGTTTTTCATTCATGGGATATGATGAGCGATGATGAGGTTTTTCCAAAAGGCTCTCCGGAGGGATGGGGATGTCCTACCATTTCTAATAACGCAATGCGTGAAGTAGATCCGATGATTCGGAGCTCTGAAAAACCGGTTCTGATGTGGATATACAGGTAACTAAAAATTATTTTTTATATTTTTGCGGGGCTTAATTCCTAAGTTTATTGAGGAAAAAAGCAACTCACACTAAATATTCACAAATAAAATCTTTTACAATGTATTCAGGAAACAAGCCGTTGAAATTCATGAAAAAAATTCTTTTCCTATTCTTTTTTTTATCGGTAAAACTTGTGATGTCGCAAGAGGCAGATAATTCATTTTATGGTTATTTTGAAGAAAAAGGAGATAACACCTTTTATAAATCCTTTAGCTTTGACGGAAATGGGAAGGTGCTTATCGCTGATATGGATTACGGGGACTATTTTACGAGAAACGACAGTCTTATCGTCTATCCTGATAAGAGTATTTTCATCTTTAAAATAAAAAAAGACAAGCTGACTGGCGCTTCCGAATGGGTGAAAAAAGGTACCTGGATAATCAATAAAGACAGCACGCAAATTGATAAAAGAGAAATCTCTCCAAAATCAAAAGGTAAAGCAGAATTATTGGCAGAATATTATGACAAGACCAAAAATACCAATGATCTGGATGCCTTATTTTCTGAAGAATTCCCACGGATTAATGAGGAATTATGCAACAAAGGGCTTGCTAAAGCCTGCCTGAATCTTTTCGGGATAAAGATGCTTGAATATACCCCCGGACTTCTTAGTGATCCGGACAAGATTGCTTCTAAGAAAATAAAGCCTCACCCGGAATTAATCGCACTTTCTAAGAAAATTGTAAGCCTTGGTGAGCCGGAAGGATATACAGTACTCGGGTCTTATTACTATACATTGGGCATGAGAAAGGAAGCCTTTCAAATATGGGATAAAGGTGAGCAAAACGGAAGCACCAAGTCCGGTTTGACAAAAGCTACCATCGAATTCGAAGAGGAATTGAAAAAAGCAGACCAACAGGGAAAATAGTTCTGAGAATTTGGAAGTTTAAGCTCAGGGTATACTTTGTTCGTTATGGATATGTAAAAAAACATCTGTGCAGGTGCTTTAGACTAATATTTCCCTTATAGAAATTATGGGCAAGAAGTTTAATATATATTGTTTTGAGAGCGATCGGTATTAAAATGATTAAATAATTCAAGTCGGAAATAAAGTCGAGCAAAAAACAGAAAAGCCTTGAAAATCAATTGATTAACAAGGCTTTTGTACCCAGGACCGGGATCGAACCGGTACTCCTAAGAACTGGTGTTTGAGACCAGCGCGTCTACCAATTCCGCCACCTGGGCTGCTTTAAATTGGTGTGCAAATATAGAAACTTTTTTTGCTATATAACAAGTTTTTGTGAAGATTTCTTTAAAATTCTATTTCCAGTCCATCGTAGGCGAGGTGCATTCCGGCCGGAAGTTCTTTATCTTCAATATCATGCAGTCCCAGATGATGACTGATGTGCGTTAAAAATAATTGTTTAGGTTTCAGCTCCTCATAAAGCCGGATGACATCTGGAAGGACAAAATGCGCAGGGTGCGGATCAAACTTACGGATGCAGTTCAAAATCAAAACATCCAGATTTCTTAATTTTTCCTTTTCAGTTTCAGAAATAAAATTGGCATCCGTAATATAGGCCAGGTTTTTAAACTTATACCCAAATACAGTAATTTTATAATGAATCACTTCAATCGGAGTGATTTCAGTATCCAAAACGGTGAAAGGCCGGTTTTCAATTTCATGCAATTCGAAAGCTGGAGCTCCGGGATATCTTACGTCTGTAAATGCATATGGAAAACGGCTCTTGATTTCATGCCCCACCCGATGATAGCAATAGACAGGCATATCTTTTCCGCTTTTAAAAATAAGCGGACGCATATCATCAAGACCAATCACATGGTCATTATGCTCATGGGTAAGTAGTGTAATATCTATATGATGCTCATGATTCAGCAACATCTGTTGTCTGAAATCCGGGCCGCAGTCAATAAGTATTTTTTTATTTTCTTCTGTGGTAATCATTACAGAAGACCGAAAACGGGTATCTTTGGGATTACCGGAAGTACATACCTCGCATGTGCAACCAATCACGGGCACGCCCTGAGAAGTTCCGGTACCTAAAAATTTCAACTTCATTTTATTTTGAGGTTGGTTTAATTTTGGTAAATTTACAAAAAATTTAATGTCCTAATGTATCAGAAACTAACTCCTAAACAAAAAGCATTAACAATTAATCTAGATCCTACTATTTATGGTACTTTCGCGGAAATTGGAGCAGGGCAGGAGACTGTTCGACATTTTTTCAGAGCAGGAGGAGCTTCTGGTACAATTGCTAAGGCAATGTCTGCTTACGACAAAGATTTTAGTGATGCTATCTACGGAAAAGAAGTAAAAAACAGATACGTTACCCAAAACAGACTTCGCAAAATGCTACGCTATGAAGTAGCCTTAATCGAAGAAAGAATTTCCAGAGAAAATAATCCCAACAGAAAGTTTTTTTCCTATGCCAATACGGTCACTACCATTAATTTCGATAAGACCCAGAAAGGGCACGGTTGGGTAGGAATCCGTTTCCAGGTAGCAGAGAATGAAGATTATAATGAAATTGTCATTCACGTTAAGTTTAAAGAGAACGATGCTACGTTACAGCAGGAAACATTGGGGAATTTAGGAGTGAACCTTATTTTCGGGGCATTTACTTATTATGACAATCCAAGAAGACTGATAGAATCATTATATGATGATGTAGCAAAAGATAATCTTGAAATTGATATGATCGACTTCAGCGGACCGGCTTTTGCGTATGTAGACAACAGATTGATGTCATTGCAGCTCGTAAAAAACGGAATGACCGATGCAGTGATCTTCAATTCGGAAGGAAGCAATATGCTTCCCGCAGACATTTTATATAAGAAGAACATTTTTGCGGTAAGAGGAAGTTTCAGGCCGGTAACCAAAGTCAACATAGATATGCTTCAAAACGGGATTGATATGTTTTTAAAGGATGCTACCTGTACCCAGGAAGAAACGGAGATCCTGATTGAAATTACCATTTCCAATCTGAGGGCAGACGGGGATATCGATGAAAGGGATTTCCTTGACCGGGTAGACATTCTGGGGAAATTAGGCTATACCGTAATTGTTTCCAACTTCTCCGAATATTACCGTTTGATCGATTATTTTGCTTCCTATACAGGTGGAGATATCGGTGTGGCAATGGGAGTGAATAACCTTTTGATGGTATTTGATGAAAAATATTACAAAAACTTGTCAGGCGGAATCCTTGAAGCCTTTGGTAAATTTTTCCGTAACGGAATGAGAGTATACCTTTATCCTTACAAAGATCCGGAAACCCATGTGCTTTTAGATGCGTCCAACCTTAAGGTGGAAGAGAATCTGAAAGAACTTTATAAATATTTCAAGCTGAACAACCGTATTGTAGATATCAAAAACTATAACCCGGAATTCCTGGAAATTTACTCAAGAGAGATATTGAGAAAAATTGCCTGCGGGATCAAAGGGTGGGAAAACCAATTGCCTGAAGGTGTTGCAGAAATGATCAAAGAACGTGGAATGTTCGGTTACAAAGAAGAACTTTCCCTAAAACAATTCTCCTAAAAACAAAATATAATGCTAGAACTAAAGAAGAGGCTTTCTTCTATCCTTGAAAGTCCGAAACATCATACTGAAGAAAAGCTTCAGAAAGTTTGCCATCTGCTGGATCAGGAGATTCCTTATTTCAATTGGACCGGTTTCTATTTTAAGAATGGAGATAAAGATGAATTGATTTTAGGGCCATACGTGGGTGCACCTACAGATCACACCATTATTCCTTACGGAAAAGGAATTTGTGGTCAGGTTGCCGTTTCTAATGAAACTTTCATCGTTCCGGATGTGAAGTTACAAGATAATTATTTAAGCTGTTCCATAGACACCAAAGCGGAAATTGTAGTTCCGATCTTTAAAAACGGAGTGAATATCGGCCAGATCGATATAGATTCTCATACCCTGAATCCTTTTACAAAAGAAGATTTGGAAATGCTGGAATGGCTTTGCCATGAAGTTTCCAAAATTTTATAAAATAGAGAGCGGGCTTTAGCTCGCTTTTTTATTTGAACGAAGCTATTTCGGCTAACAACTCCTTAAAGTAGCTTTCACATTTCGCAATATGCGTTCCATACCAGGAAAATGCTTCTCCGTCCACGATCATGATCTTTTTATCAGGATAAAATACGTTTAGTTCCTCAATATGCTTCTCTTTGAATGGGAACGGTTCGGAAGAAAGCATGATAATATCTGTTTCAGACAAATCTTCCACCGTGATTTCCGGATATCTGGTCTGGTTTTTAAAACTGTTTTCAAAGCCTATTTCCGTTAAAATATGATGAATGAAAGTATCTGAGCCAATAGTCATGTAAGGATTTTTCCAGATCAGGTACGCCACCTTAATATTGGAATTGATTTTGGCCTGATTAAGAACTTCGTAGATCTTCAGATTATAGGCTTTGGCCTTTTCCTCTTGATGAAAAACCTGCCCTAAGCTTTTAACCAGATAATAATTATCTTCAACCGTTTCCACGTGTGTCACAATCACTCTGAAATCCTCCATCAAAGCCTCCACCTGCTCTTTGACGTTTTCTTCTTTGTTGGCCAGAATCAGATCTGGTTGTAAGCTCTTGATCTTTTCAATATTAATATTTTTTGTTCCGCCGATGATTTCTACATTTCTAATTTTATCGTGAGGATGAATACAGAATTTTGTCCTTCCTATAACTTCATGTTCCGTTAAACCTAAATCAAATAATGCTTCCGTAATGGAAGGAACCAGAGAAATAACTTTCATTCAATTAGACTTTGCCTAAAATTACAAAAGTTTACCCGTAAGGAAAAGTCCGGCAACGGAAAAATAGATAATTAATCCTGTAACATCAACTAAAGTAGCTACAAATGGGGCAGAAGAAGTAGCCGGGTCAAGATTTAGTTTTTTAAGAATGAAAGGAACCATGGAACCTGAAAGTGTTCCCCAAAGTACGATCATCACCAAAGAGACTCCTACACTCAACCCAACGAATGGCCAGTACATTCCATAATCGAAAAGCCCCGCCTTATGCCAGATCATAATTCTTAAAAATCCGATGATTCCGAGAATCCCGCCAAGAAACAATCCTGTAAAGATCTCCTTTCTCATCACATACCACCAGTCTTTCAAACCGATCTCCTGTAGTGCCATTGCCCTGATGATCAGGGTTGCTGCCTGTGAACCTGAGTTCCCGCCACTGGAAATGATAAGGGGTACAAATAAAGCCAAAACTACCGCTTTCTGAATCTCATCTTCAAAATAGCCCATGGCGGAAGCCGTAAGCATTTCAGAGAAAAATAAAATAATAAGCCACATTCCTCTCTTTTTTACCATTTCGATGAGAGAAGTTTGTGTATAAGGTACATCCAAAGCTTCAAGACCTCCGAACTTCTGGATATCTTCAGTATTCTGTTGCTCAATTTGGTCGAGAATGTCATCAATAGTTACTATGCCTACCAAAACACCGGCTTCGGTAATGATGGGAAGTGCAGCCCTGTCGTATTTTTCAAAATAGGTAACCGCATCTTCTTTGGAAGTAGTAGTGGTAATAGCCACAAAATGATTGTCTGTAATTTCAGAGATTAATGTGTCTTCTTCAGCCAATAACAGACTTCCCAATGCGATGTCATCAATCAGCCGGTTTCTTTCATCCACCACATATAAATGGTTCATGGTTTCCACTCTTTTGCCTACCTTTTTAATCTGTTGCAGACACCTTTTTACCGTCCATTCCTTACGGATCTGGATATAATAAGGAGTCATCAGACGGGCAATAGAATCGGAGTCATAGCCTAGCAGTTTCAGGGCGATCCTTCTTTCCTGTGGATTAAGATGATTAATAGAATATTTGATCAGCTCGTCCGGGAAATCCTCGAATAAGGCCGTCCTGTCATCCGGAGTCATCGCATTCAAAATTTCTGAAACTTCATCACTTCCGATGCTTCTGATAGTTTCTTCCTGGAAATCAGGGTCTAGATGCGAGAAAACTTCCGCTTTGTATTCCTTCGGAACCTTTAGAAACGCCAATAGTCTCTCATCAGCAGGGAGTTCGCTGAGAGTTTCGGCAATATCGGCAGGATTAAAGATAAGTTCGTCTGTAGAATTCAAAACGTGAATTTTTTGGCTATGCAAAAATAATTCAAATTTTTAAGATGGAATAACGATGCGGAAAAATTAAGAATTAATTAAACAAAAGCACCTGTAGTACAGATGCTTCAAAAATTAAAATTTAAAATTACATAAGGTTCCACATTCATTACTCCAGGATAGGTTCACATATCGGATAAGGGGAGGCAATACACATACCGCCACTGCAGCATTCACCTGCCCAACACTGGGATGAATCCGTACACTTTCTGATCGGTCCGCCACCATTAATTTCCTTCTGTTCCTGTCTGCTGAGCTTTTTTAGATTGGATTTCATCTGGCCTTTTTTATGGTTCTATACAGGCATATTCCACACACATATAATTGCAGCACCATCCAATGAAACATTGCTCATGGCTTGTACATTGCTTAAATGCACCACCGTTGATCTGCTTTTGAGCTTCTCTGCTAAGCTTTTTTAGATTTGATTTTTTCATATTATTTAGATTTTAATGCACAACTAATATAGGAAAATGTTTTAAATTATTCACTATAATATGAAATGTTTTTATATGCATTTATGTGTATTACGTATACTATAGAGTACGTATGACGTTATCAGAGCATTTGGGATTACATTCGGCTTATCCAAATGTATTATAAATCCATTTCTGAAGACGGATTGATTTTTTTTAGATTCTTAAGGATGCCTTTTAAAGCACCATTTGTGCCTATTTTAATGGAATTTTCGGTAGATCCTAAAAGGCGCATGTTTTTACGGTAGGTGTCATAATCTGTTTCTGTAACGAGATTTCCTCCGGCATCAAAAAGCTTCATGCTTACAATTACCTGATTAGAAAATACATATTTACCGAGCCCGACTTTAAAATATTTTACTTTAGGAACAATAGCGAAATCCGCATCGTTATTAACACAATAATCAATAATGGTTTTCTGATCAACGCTGTCAAACGGGATTTGTACTTCCGCTCTCAGCATTCTGTTTTTTTTGTAGCCGCTTACTTTATCGGAAACAGCACTAAAGAAGGCATTATTCGTGGGCTCCTTTATTTCTTCAATATCAGGTTCTACTTCGGGATTAAAATACAGGACCTTTCTAATCTTATCATCCGCATTTCTCTGACCTTTTACAGTAGCCATGCCGATTAATAAAAAAGAGGCAAACGTTGTAAATATTAAAATTTTTCTCATCACTAATTCGTTTGCAAAATTACTGCCTTTTAGTGGGATAGCATAGAGTTTATTAAGAAATTTTTAACATTTTTTTCTATCAATTTTGATATATGAAATCAATAATGTTTGCAGACTTGGAAAATAGTCGTATCTTTGCAGCCGTTACATAATAATCATTTAAAATAATATTGGAATGTACTTAACAACAGAAAAAAAGCAGGAAATTTTCTCTAAACACGGGAAATCTGCACAAGACACAGGAAGTGCTGAAGGACAAGTTGCACTTTTCACTTTCAGAATCAACCACCTTTCTGCTCACCTTAAGAGCAACCACAAAGACTACAACACAGAAAGATCTTTGGTGAAATTGGTAGGTAAAAGAAAAAGATTACTAGATTACCTTAAAAGAAAAGATATCGCAAGATATAGAGCCATTATCGCTGAACTAGGTTTAAGAAAATAATCTATAAAGATTTTCAAAATAAAAGCAACTTCGAAAGAAGTTGCTTTTTTATTTCTATAACTTTTTATCTTTTCCTATTACTCCCAAATGAGTTCTCTGAAAGCTGTCCGGATACTTTAAGCCATATCCTAGAATTCTGTCAAAAGCCGAGTGGGCGAAAAGTATGGCTCCAATCATATGGAAATAGGGAAGAGAAAATAGGGTTCCGAGTATATATACTAAAACTGCTGTTCCAAAGTGATGAAAGAGATTATAGCAAAAAGCCCCTACTTTATTATTAACAGCATATCCCAACATAGAAATATCGGGAGCGAGGAATAAACCAGCCAACCACCACCAGGAAAATTCAGTTTCCTTAAAAGCGAGAATTCCTAAAATTAAAAATGCAATATATTCCAGCTGTAATTGGGTTTTCATAATATTTTCGGTATTTATGTTAAATGAACTCTTTTTTATAATTGGTTTATATTTTTTATCGAAAGTTACAGGGTATAGCACGATATTTTGTAACTAAAATTTAATAAACCGTTAGAATACATTATCTTTGCAACTGAAAATTTAAAGAGTTTAAATATTAATCGTACTCAATACGGAGTACACAGAAGACAAATTTATGAGTATACCTCAAGCGTTTACAGAAACGATTACTCTTGCAGACGGCAGAGAGATCACTATTGAAACGGGGAAGCTGGCTAAACAGGCAGATGGATCCGTAGTTGTAAAATGTGGCGGAACAATGCTTTTAGCAACGGTTGTAGCCAATAAAGAAGCCAATCCGGGTGTAGATTTTTTACCATTAACGGTAGATTACAGAGAAAAATTCTATGCTGGAGGAAGAATTCCCGGGAATTTCTTCCGTAGAGAAGCAAAACCTTCTGATGATGAAGTTCTTACGATGAGATTGGTGGACAGAGTATTGCGTCCGCTTTTCCCTGAAGATTTCCACGCAGAAGTACAGGTGATGATTTCATTGATTTCTTATGATAAAGAAGTAATGCCTGAAGCTTTGGCTGGTTTGGCAGCTTCAGCGGCTATTGCTATTACAGATATTCCTTTTGACGGACCAATGTCAGAAGCAAGAGTAGTAAGAGTTGACGGAGAATTATCCATTAACCCAAGCTATGAAAATTTATTAAAGTCAGATATCGATATTATGGTGGGAGCTACAAAAGATTCCATCGTAATGGTTGAAGGAGAAATGAAGGAGATTTCTGAGCAGGAAATGTTGGAAGCTATTAATTTCGCACACGTTGAGATTAAAAAGCAGATCGAAGCTCAGGAGAGATTGGCTGAAAAAGTAGGGAAAGCTTTCCCTAAAAGAGAATATTCTCACGAAGTTCATGATGAAGCGATCCGTGAAAAAGTATGGAACGAGTGCTACAACAAAGTATATGAAGTGGCAAAAACACCATCCAATAAAGAAGAAAGAGGAGAAAAATTCAAAGCGGTTTTTGATGAGTTTTTAGCTCAATATGTCGATAATGCAGAAGAATTGGAAAGGGTAACGCCTTTCGCTAAAGTGTATTATCATGATGTAGAGAAAGAAGCGATGCGTCAAATGATTTTGGAAGACAACATCCGTCTGGATGGTCGTGATCCTAAAACGATCCGTCCAATCTGGTCTGAAATTGATTATCTTCCGGGAGCTCACGGCTCAGCAATCTTCACAAGAGGGGAAACTCAATCTTTGACAGCGGTAACTTTAGGTTCTATAAAGGATGCGAACATGATCGACAGCGTTATTACGCAACATGACGAGAAGTTCTTCCTACACTATAATTTCCCACCGTTCTCTACCGGTGAAGCAAGACCTTTAAGAGGAACTTCAAGAAGAGAAGTAGGACACGGAAATTTGGCTCAAAGAGCTTTAACAGCAGTTATACCTGCTGAAAATCCATATACAATCAGAATTGTTTCTGATATTTTAGAATCCAATGGTTCTTCTTCCATGGCAACAGTTTGTGCGGGAACACTAGCTTTGATGGATGCAGGGGTAAAGATCACAAAACCTGTTTCAGGGATTGCAATGGGACTTATCACAGATAAAAAATCAGGAAAATGGACGGTTCTTTCCGATATTTTAGGGGATGAAGATCACTTGGGAGATATGGACTTTAAAGTAACAGGAACTGCAGACGGTATTACAGCTTGTCAGATGGATATCAAAATTCAGGGACTTTCTATGGATATCATGGAAAAAGCTTTGATGCAGGCTAAAGACGGAAGATTACATATTTTAAATAAAATCACGGAAACCATCGCTGAGCCAAGAGCAGATGTGAAGCCTCACGCTCCGAAGATGGTTGTAATGGAAATTCCTAAAGACTTCATTGGCGCTGTTATCGGGCCTGGTGGAAAAATTATTCAGCAATTACAGAAAGATACAGATACGGTTATCGCTATTGAAGAGCAGGGAGAAATCGGACGTATCGAGATCGCAGGAACAGACAGAGCCAAGATCAACGAAGCGGTTGCAAAAATCAATGAAATTACTTTCGTTCCGGTAGTAGGAGAAATTTACAAAGGAAAAGTAGTAAAAGTAATGGATTTCGGAGCATTCGTTCAGTTGGCAAAAGGGACTGAAGGCCTTCTTCATATTTCTGAGATTGAATGGAAACGTCTTGATAAAGTTCCATACAAAGAAGGAGATGAAGTTGAGGTGAAATTTATGGGATATGATGACCGCAAGAAGATGAAGCTTTCAAGAAAAGTTCTTTTACCGAGACCTCCAAAACCGGAAGGAAAACCAAGACCGGAAGGTCAGGCTAGGCCGGAAGCGGAAAAACCTGCTGAAAATCAAAATCCTTCAACTGAAGCATAAGATCATTTTTATATACAATAAAATCCCTCTATCTGAGGGATTTTTTTGTTGACTGAACACTCATTTTATTTATCTTTAAAACAAAAATCTATGAAAAAACTGATCATACTTTCTTTGATAGGCTTCGCTTCGCTTTCATGGGCTCAAACGGTCAACGATGTTCCTATTAAAGATATTGATGTGGATTATGTTCAGATTATCGGAACCGGTAGATCTTTAAGCACAAAAGTGGATGTGGAAATTGATTTCGGACAGGAAACAAAATCTATATCATTCAAAAACGGGACGAATATTAAAGATGAAAGAGGGCGAAATATGAAATTCAATTCCATGATGGATGCATTGAATTTTATGTCCGCTAATGGATACACTTTTCAGTTTGCTTATACAAGCAATGATGAAAAAGACCGTGCTATCTATTATATTCTAAAGAAAAATAAATAACCTGAGTGGAGATAAGAAACTATCGTCAGTTCGAGTGTTTTTTCGTCATGAAATGAAGAAAAATGTCTCGAGAACCTTTGTCAGACTAACTTCTCGATATGATTTTTTTTCAAAAAATCTACTCGAAGTGACGATGGATGGTTTATAAATCCCTACTCCCTAAATATAAAAGCGCCGGAAATTTCCGGCGCTTTCATTGAAGTGTTTAATTATCCATTTCCTATTCTCTGTTTCAGATCTTCCGCACCTCCTGTTTTTCTTGGCTGTCCGGCTTTTCCGGATCCGAAATTGTAGGTGTAAGAAAGGGTAACCACACGGCTGTCTCTTTCCACTACGAAGTTTTCGATATAATTATTAAAATTAGTCTGCGCTTTAGGATTGCTGGTAAAGAAAATATCATTGAAAGCCAGTTTCAGCGTACTGTTATTCTTGAATTTCTTTTGTGCTCCGATATTCAGGTACCAGATAGGTTGTACATCCATGTACGCATAGACTTCTCTTGCTCTGTAATTACCGGTAAGTTCAGCGGTAAATCCGTTTCCAAGTTTAAAAGAATTGATGCTGTTCAGGTTGAAAGTGAAATTTCCTTTGTTATTAATCTGGGTGCCTGAAACATTCCCTGTATATGAACCGTAATAGAAATTCGCGCTGTTGTTCATATCCCACCATGTCGTCACTTTTACCGGAGCGATCAGATACAGCCCGAAATAAGAAGCAGAACTCAGATTATCATTGGTTTGTACCGTAATATTCTCCCCGTTTTCAACAACAGGCTTTATTACATCTGTAATATTATCAGAAGTCTTGCTGTAGCTTAACGTCGCAAAATATTTATTACTCAGGCTGTACGTAAACTCATAATTCATAGTAGTCTGTGGGTTCAGATCCGGATTTCCTGCTTTGTAAGTCGTGGGATCAAGATAGAATTTGAACGGGTTTAGCTGGTTATAGCTTGGCCGGGTAATTCTTCTGCTGAAATTAAGCTCTACATTATTCTTTTCGTTCAGATCATAAGAGAACACTGCACTAGGGAAGATCTGAGTGTAATTCTTCTTGTTAATCTGGTTTGTGGTAAGCTGTGTTCCTGTAACGTTCGTATTCTCAACTCTCAGTCCGAAAGTGGAGCTGAATTTTTTCCACTTTTTAGAGACGTTTCCATAAACCGCATTGATATTTTCTTCATAAATGTAATGATTGGTTTTAGTAACATCCAGCACCGGGGTTCCGGAGCTTGCATCAAAGAACTGAAGATCATTATCCGCTTTTACAAAACTTGTTTTTACTCCTCCTTCCAGTTTCCAATCACCTTTGAATGCTTTGGTAAGATCAGACTTAAGGGAATAAATATTCAGGTTTCCATCGATATCACCTTTCAGGATATCCATACTTTCCGGATTTCCGGAAACTGCATAGGTTCTTGTATCAAAATTCTGTAGAGAAGTATTGTAATAATTGATGTAGTCAAAATCTGTAGTGATTTCAGAGCCCAGAGAATCGATAGTATATTTATGATTCAGGTTGAAGGAGGCATTTTTCCAGTGATCATGAGAACGGTTCTGGGTTGTGAAACTGCCGGTTGGAAGGCGGTCACTGCCTAAAATCAGGGAAGAATTATCACCTTTCGGATCAAATTTATTGCTGATGAATCCTACCGTAAAGCCCAGGATATTTTTATCATTCATATAATAATCCATCCCGGCTTTGGCAATATGGTTCCTGAAATTCAGCTTCAGGAAGTTATCCTGCACATATGCTTTCTGGAAATTTCCGTTTTCGAAGAAATTCCTGTCCAGCATCAGGTGATTAAAAAATTCCCGGTATGCAAAGCTGTAATTGGCAAAAACGTTGATCTTTTTGTTTCTGTGATTGATGCTGAAATTATTATTGTTTTTGATAAACCTTCCGGTTCCCAAAGCTACCGAGGCACTTCCATTGGTTCCTTTTCGCTGGTCTTTTTTCAGTTTGATATTGATGATCGACGTTCCTGCTGCGTCATATTTTGACGAAGGATTGGTAATGAATTCTATTTTTTCCACACTTGCAGAAGGAATTCCCCGAAGATAATTGGCAAGATCAGTTCCGGTCATGGGTGTATTTTTGCCGTCCACCTGCACCAGGAGATTACCTTTACCTCTAAGGCTGATGTTATCATTACTGTCAATATTCACTCCCGGCGCTTTTTCCAAAACTTCAAAAGCCGAGTTTCCGGTACTCGCAATACTGTTTTCCACATTCAGGATCATTTTTCCTTCCTGTCTTTCAATATAAGGCTTGGTTTTAGTGATCGTTACTCCTTCAATCTGCTTTTCATTGAGTTGGATTTCAGGAAGGGTAGTGTTTCCTGTTACAGAAATGGATTCCGATTTGTAAGCTTCTACTCCGTTTTTATTGATTTTAACATAATAATTTCCGGCAGTAAGGTCATTAAAACTGAAGCTTCCCTTCTGATCCGCAACTTCCGTTTTTACCAATTGGTTTTCGGAATTGAATAAATTGATTTCCATCTGATTCACTTCTGAGGAAGTAATATTTCCCGATAGTGAAAAGTCCTGCGCCGTCTGAGCAGATAGCATACTGCTGAAAAATGACAGTATCCAAACAAATAGGGCTAAAAATAGTCTGGCCATTGTTTTATTTATTAATGTTTAAACAGTTATCTGAGATTCTAAGTAAAGCTGTATTCATTATTTCCAGCTCTTTTTTTGAAACACCCTTTAAAGCAAGCTTCCTGTTGTTTTCAATCAGGTTTTGTACATCTTTGATGATCTTTACTCCTGATTCGGTTACTTCAAGATTGGCTTTTCTTCTGTCTTCAGGATGGGGGTGGCGAATAATAAATCCTGATTTTGCAAGAAGATCTATCATTCTTGTTACAGATGCATTATCCTTGAAAACCAAATCTCCGATTTCACTTTGCGTAATTCCGGGATTTTCAAGAATGGCTTTAATGATCAGCCATTGATCAATCGTAATATTGAAACCATTGGCTTTCAGTTGTCGCTGCGCATAATTTCTGTAAGCTCTTATCGCTTTATCTATATTATAGAATATGATTGAATCTAATTTTTCCATACTTTCTTGTTTAAATAATGATTTATCAATTATTGATATATCAATTAATTTGTTGCTTAGAAATTTCTTTTGTTACAATCATGCATGAAAAAAATTATTTTAAATAAAAAACCATCGTTGATACAATGGTTTCAAGTTTATATAGTTTTAAATAACTGATCTATTTTCTTTTTCATATGCTCATTCGGAGCAACTTGATAAAATTCTTTAAGAAGATCTAAAGTAGTTGGCTTTTTAGGATATTTATTATTTTGAAGAAAACTTTTTAAGGCCAGATTCACTTTTTCTTCACCAAGCAGCTCGCTTAGCTTGACCATGCTGATGGCTCCTTTAGAATAAGAAATATGAACATTGTTCCCGGTTACTTTATAGATCGGCTGTTCCTGTGATAAGCCCTTTTCATTATTGTAGATTTGTTCATGAACTTTTATTCTTTCCATCATTTTTTTCTGACCGTGCATTTTTTTATAAAGCATCATTTCGGTATACATGGCAAGAGTTTCCGTAAGCATAACGGCGCCTTCTCTTTCATCGGGGTCAATCTGGCTGTTTCCCCACCAAAGATGAGAGAGTTCGTGACCGGCAAGTTCATTAATGACATCCTGCTCCTCATCTGCATGAATGTTCGCATGAAAAACCATATCTTCAGGCATGAATACAGCAGAAGGATAGGCTGTTGCCGCAAAACCTCTAGTAAATGATGATATTTCTGCAAAATTGATGGTTTTGAAAGGATAATTTCCAAAATTCTTACTACAGTAATCCAGTGTAATCTTTGCATTGTTGATGAGGTGGTCTACATTTTCCGCATGTTCTTTGTGATACAATACATTGATCATAATCCCTTTATAATTAACGCTTTTCTGCATGTATTTGGCTGAAGATACTGCAAAACGAAACGGAATGCCATTCGCTTTATATTGAAAAAATTTTCTTTCCCCTCTTATAAACTGATCAGTAAGATCTCCTGTCCCTACCGCGGTCTGATCTTTTTCCGTTGAAATAATCATATTTAAATTGATAAAATCTTTTCTGAAAACTTCAGGTGCCTCTACTAATTTCAAACTTCGCTGTTTTCCAAGCTTGAATTCATCTCTTTGCTTCTGGCCTTCAATTTCATTGCCTTCCTGATACCCGATGGTAGGATAATATCTGCTGATCCTTATGAAAGAACCGTCTCCTATAATAGCATTAAATGATTCATGTCCGTTGACGACAACCCATTGATAAGAAACTCTGAAATCAAGATGAGCTGTTTCATGAGGTTGTAAAGGCTTCTTTAAAAGGATTTCGCTAATGGTTTTACTAACTCCCTGGGTTTCTGAATTGGTTTGAAAAGTTGCATAATTGATTTGTAAATCGGGATGGAAATTAATGAGAATCTTATCAATAGCCTTATCAGATTGATTGATCAAAGTGTATTTACCTGTAATCTCATAAGAATTTTCAGAAGGATGAAGATCGATTTTGGTCAGAACATCCGTAATTACAGGCTGTGGAAGATTTTCATATGGACGGAATTTTTTTTCATAAAGGGCTGCGTTTAAAAGCAGTTCTTCTTCATTTTTAGGGGAATATCCCTTCATGAATTGATTTCCGGCCAACAGTCCGGCTATAAGCAAACAAACCGGAAAAATCACTTTTTTGAACTTCCATTCTTTAGTTTTAATCAATTCAGTAATCATCCATACAAGAACAATAATGCTCAATCCGAATAAAAGTCTTTCAGCAAAACCTGTTGCATACATTTCATATCCGTTGAAATCGCTGTACGTTCCTTTATAATCTGAAAATATTCTCAATAGCGGATAAGAAATAATTTTCTTTGAAATGGGGGTTGCTGTCATAATCAGCAGTAAAACAGAAATACCTAAAGCTAAAAACCTGTTCCTGATAATATCGTTGATAAGCAAGGCAAACCCTGAAAAAAGAATGAGCGGAAATGTATTGAATAGAATGGTTCCTGAATAAGCATTCCAATCTATATGAAAATAATGATAGGCTAACTGAAAAATTAAGCCTTCAAGAATTAATATTCCGGTGAAAAAGAATAATAAAACATTGATGGATAAGAAATGGCCGGCTAATTTATTTTTGTAAAAATAAGTGCTTCTTTCAATAAGGGAAAATCCTGAAGAATGGCCACGCCAATAAATATCATTGATGAAATAAACAGCAATCAGCAAACCAAACAGATGAAAATTTTCTGAGATGGTAGTCGCCATTAAGCCGGAACTTGCATATTTCTGGGGAAGGCGGATTCCTTTTTCAATTTCAGCATACATTTCCATCCCTATAAAAAACAGGAGTAAGACGGAAGATGCAATAACAGCGATGCTTTTGAAAAGATAGATCAGATCAATTTTTGCATAGAACAAAATAGATTGTAAAGCCGAAGCTGTTCCGAAACTGGTGGATGAAACAGTATATGGCTTTGAAATTACTGTTGAAAATGGAGTATGAAGGTCTGCCTTTCTCTTCTTTTTACCGGGAAGCCCTGAAAAAGAAAAAAAACGACAGGAAAGAAGTAACAAAATAATGGAAATAACCAGGAAAATAATTCTGTTCACTAACAGATACCAAGAAAAGGGAATGGTGAATTCATTCTTTTCCTGTACGGAAAGATGCCTTCCTTCAAAAAAATAAGCGGATAAACCAAAAGGATCAATGATGGCAGATAATTGCTGCGATTCTAATGATTGGGGAATACTTCCTGCCATAAAAGGGGAGTTGGAAAATAACAGGATCACCATATACAATACATAAAGCAATAATCCACCAATCACCACCAGGAGTTTTTTCTTCATGGTCAGTGAAATGAAAAATAAAAAACTACAGACCAAAAGACAATTGATGCCTCCGAAAATTAAAAAAGGAAACAAATAATGCCAAAGATTAAAAAACGGCCGTATCTCATCTCCGGTACGCATATTCTGACCGATCATAAAGCCAATCATTAAAAATGTAAAGCTTAAAAAGGTCTGTAAAAAATAAGTTAAAAACCTCCCTCCTGCATAATCCCATTTTGAAAAGGGAAGAGAAAATAAGATACCATCGAATTTTGAATCCTGATCTTTAAAAAGCTGTTGACTGGCAAAAATAGTAGCGAAAAATATAATGGACAAACTCAACATTCCGGTCATAAAGCCAATAGTATAAGGAGAGTTCAGATAAATACCTTCCCCGACAGTCAGGTTGAACTTGTTTCCGCAAAACATCCCCAGAAATATCAGGATCAGGGCAATAAGATACGTTAGCCAATGCTTTGTGGTGCGTTGGGCTTCAAATAAAAATATAGCGTTCATAATTAATTTTTTTGAGTGAGGGAATGGAAATAGACGTGTTCCAGTAAAGGATTTACAGGGGTAAAGCCTTTAGGCTGTACTTCTGAGAATGTGGTAATGTGCAGTTCTCTTTCAATCAGTTGCTGACTGATGATCTGGTACTCTGAATAATAATCATTCAGTTCATTCTTATCAATAGGCTTCGACCAGATTTTCTGATCGAGTTGCGCGATCAGTTCATTGGGTTTTCCTTTTTTTAAAAGTTCTCCCTTATTCATAATAGCCATTTCTGAGCACAGATTCCGGACATCTTCCACCAGATGAGTGGAAAGAATAACAATTACTTCTTTACTGATGTCATTCAGTAAAGAGTTGAACCGGTTCCGTTCTTCGGGATCAAGGCCTGCCGTCGGTTCATCTACAATAATGATTTTCGGATTCCCCAACAGAGCCTGTGCGACCCCGAAACGTTGTCTCATGCCGCCGGAAAATGTATGGACTTCTTTATTTCTGAAATCAGAGAGATTCACTTTTTCAAGCAGGCTTAAGATCTGGTTTTTTCTTTCAGAGCGATTTTTAATGCCTTTTAAAATGGCAATATGTTCCAGAAGATCAAATGCGGAAATTTTCGGGTATACTCCGAAATCCTGTGGTAAGAAACCAAGATTTTGTTTGATGTAATCGGGGTTTTCGGAAATATTGATTCCGTTGAATATGATATTCCCTGAAGTGGGCTTCTGAAGTCCTACTATGGTTTTCATCAGCGACGATTTTCCGGCGCCGTTGGGGCCTAAAAGCCCGAACATTCCGTTTCCGATCTCCAGGGAAATGTTTTTAATAGCCTGAAAGCCGTTTTTATAGGTGAGGCTGAGATTGTTGATCGTTAAAGTATTCATATTGTTGAATTTGGATAATAGAAGTACAGGCAATGTTTCCATTGCTTTTTAAATTGGCATTAAAGTTTTAGAATACCCACAAAAGTTATAAAGCTTTTGAGGTTGATGAATTGATAAAGTTTAAAAGGTTATATTACTATTCTTTATACTCTAAAATGTCTCCCGGTTGACATTCCAGTATTTTACAGATGGCTTCCAGTGTATCGAAACGGACACCTTTTGCTTTTCCCGTTTTCAGAATAGAGAGATTGACGGGCGTAATTCCCAGTTTTTCTGCCAATTCTTTACTCTGCATTTTACGTTTGGCAAGCATTACATCTAGGTTAACTATAATTGGCATTTTATATAAATAAATCTTGTTCGTTTTGCAAATGTAGTCCTTGCGTAAAAATATTCGCAAGAAATAAACAGAAAATTCCCAGCATGAAATGGATGAATACCAATCCCCATATCATACTTTCCACTTCCACAAAGAAGCTCGCGATCACTACTATGGGTAGCGGAAAGAAAATATTGTAGACATAAAATCTTTTCAGGTGCACAGTATTTTCTTTCGTGAATAGTTTGGGTTGAAAGAAAACTCTAAAAACCTTGGCGGAAAGCCAAAAGAAAATACCATAGGTGATGAGAACCAATAAAAATGAAAACAGGATATACGGATAATTATTTTCAATATTTAAAAATGGCTGCTCCGTAAAAGGATAATTAATGTGCAAATATTGGTTTTGCTCATAAGGAGTAATTTCGAAACCTGTTATCAGACAAATACTTGCATATACAAAAGTAAACAAATAACCTACTGATAACAGCAAGCAAATATAATAGAGGATTCTTGAGATGATTTTAGTCTGATCCATATCAAAAATAATTAATTAATAATGCAAATGTATAAATAATTATCGTAAAACAATAATTTTTTTAAATAAAATTTTATTTTCATGCATTTGAATAAAAGATCAAAATAGGAAAACCCTAACGGTATGGCAGTTTTTAATTAACTTAGAGTATAAATTTTTGACAATGGCATATACTATTGAACTTGCGGACAGAATCCGCGAACGGCTTTCTGAGATTCCGGATCTTGAAATTGTCGAAAAAAAGATGTTCAGCGGATTATCTTTCCTGGTGAATGGTAAAATGTGCATCAATGTAAGCCATGATAACCTGATGTGCCGTTATCATCCTGATCTGGAAGATGAAGTGGCGGAAAGAAAAGGGTTTTTGCCTATGATTATGAAAGGAAAGCAGCTGAAAGGATATTGCTATGTGGAACCGGAAGGTTTTCAGAAGCGTGAAGATTTTGAATACTGGATAAAAATCTGTCTGGATTATAATGAAGTGGCTAAAGCTTCAAAGAAATCGAAGAAGAAATAGCCACTGCCATTATAAACAAATTGTCATTCTGAGCGAAGTGAAAAATCTCTCAATTGTAATACTGTAAAGATATTATTGATATAATTCTTCTCTGATCTCCACAAGAATTTTTTCTGTTTTCTTACGATCCGGATAATCAGGCAAAGTAGAAATATTGTGATAATGCTCAATAGATTGTATCAAATCTTCCGCTTTTTTCATCACGGCTTCATACGACCAGTTTCCGGCTTTAATATCCAGTAATTCTTCTCGGTTATCAACACTTATCTGCAATGAACCCGTTTTAAAAATATGCTCACAGGACTGCAATAATCGGATGGTGTGCATCATATTTTTGCTGTCATAGTTCTGTCCGTGTTGTTGATTTACATTATATCTGTCTTCATTACGTTCCGAAACCCACTTCCAGTATTCACGGTAATCTTTACAGTAAGTGGAATAGGCGTCCAGGTTACAAAACAAATAAGCTATTGATTTTTCTTCTTTCGGAACAGAGGATACGGAAACCTGGTTCGCTTCTTCATGTTGAATAATTCCTCTGTACTCCAAATCTCCTGATTTATCATAAAAAAGCGCAAATATTCCTTTGGTATTATCGATACTGACTAAACCACATCTTTCCTGAGAAAGACCACCCCGTCCTTCGGACACCCTTCCGTAGGAGGGGAATTCATGTAACCATTTTTTCAATGGGACAGAACCCTGATTTTGCAGGATATAACAGAAATCAAGAATTGATTTTCTTTCCTTATCTATCGGATTCAGGATCTTTTTATTAAGTCCTTTTGCTTTTTTGATCTGTGAAATGGCATATCCTGCAAAGGTATCTTTACATAGCTTGGAAAGAAAATCTTCTGGTTTCAACAGATCCATCAAAGGATGTTTATACAAAATACAGTCTTCCGGACTTGCCAGCATTTCCAGTATATTGGGATTGTTTTTTTGCAGCAATTCTACCAATCTTCCAATCTCGTAATACGTAATATCGTTGGTTTCATTGGAGATTTGCGGAGTATAGTTGAGTCCATAGAATTCTTCTTTCGATAAATAATATACTCCACGGATATCCGTGTCCGAATTTTCCGTAGCCAGCCCGAAAGAACGACTTCCGGAGATGGTTTCGAAGAGGATGAGGTGTTGGGATTTTATATTGTGGATGGTCACTTTAAATATATTTTCTAAACATTTTCTGTTCAAATAATGTAAGATTATTAATAATATTAGGATTTATTCTATACTTAATTCTCACTTGTTCTAAAGAGTTGCAATCAGAAAATTTTCCTGAAACTTTTTTTACAATATCATTTGGTAAACCGGCTTCTTTAAGTGCTATTTCATTTTCATTAACAAAACCAAATTCTAATAAAGTTATAATATATTTTAAGCTAATGCCGCCACTTCCAATTCTGTTATAATATTCATTATATACAAAATTATATATGTTTTCAAAAGCTCTAAAATATCTTGGAAATGCAAATTCGAAATAATGAGTAATCAGTTTAAATGCAGATCTAATTTTCGAATCAACTGATTTTGAATATTTCTGTTCAGTTATAATTTGCTTTATACTAGGATTATGGTAGATATAATATTTTAGCAATCTGCTTAGTTCCCAATAAATAAAACTTTTATCGTTAAAATCTCTATCATTGAATAAATATTCTCTTGTTAAATTAAATATTTCATCAAGTTGCTGTTTTTCAGGTCTATTTCCTTTAAAATAAGCTAATTGCAAATAAATTGGTTTTGATCTTAAAAAGTTTATTAGAGCTATCTGTTTATGTATAGGGATATATTTATTCTGTTTTATTAATGAAAAAGGAATTTTATTTTTGTGTAATAGTTCTTCTATATTATTTCTAGTTTCTAAATTTTCATCATCCAAATCTTCTTTATCTATCTGAATTACTTCTTCAGAACTTAATTCATCCTTATCATAATAGTCGACCAAAATAACATCTTTATCATTTTCAAAAGTCTCGTGAAAATAAAAAACTCGACCAATGAAATGAACTCTAAAGCGACCAGCTCTTCCTTTTATATTTTTAACTTCGAATCCAGTAAGTGGTTTATCCTTTTTTCCTAGGACATTACTGTATAAAATGACATTTTTTGCAGAAGTATTGACACCCTCAGTTATGGTTGTTGTACAAACTATTATATCTATTTCCTGATTATTAAAAGAATCTATTATTTCAGTTTGGATATATCTGGGAACAGCTCCGTGATGAAATGCAACTCCTTTTTTTAATGCTTTAACTAAAGACCATTCAGAAGATATGTTTTCAGAAATATAATCGATTAAATCAGAATCAACATCTAAAGCTTTATTATTTATAATTTTTAAAACATCGTTAGTTAGCTTTTCTACATAATCTTTTCGATAATTATATATTAATGTTTGACCATTTATATTTAATAAAATATTTTTTAGATTTTTTTTTCCATCTCTTAATTTTTTAATCTTTTTTCCACCTAGGATATAAGTATTACTTTCTTCAAGATCAAAAATATTATAGATGTCTTTTTGAACAATCTCTGAAGTGAATTTTTCAAAGAATGATTTGGTTTTTTCTCTGAACTTCGGACTAAAATCATCAAAATATGGACCTATTAAATAAAAATCAGTCTTCATTTTGCTTAATCTATAAAGGCAATTTGAGAAAATGTTTTTTCTGTCTTCATCATCTTGAATTTTATAAATTTCATCCATTACAAAAAAATCAATTCTTAAATCTGGTCTCTCATCTAATAACATATCCATTTTTTCTGGAGTAAGAATAAATATGTTTTTATTATGCTTATTTATTGTATCTGCCAATCCTAATGAGTTTATTAAATTATAATTCTCTTTTATATTTAAGTTTGAATTAAATCTAATGTAAGTTTCGCTTAATAAAGCTATTGTTGGTAAAATTATAGCAATGTTTATATAGTTGTTGTGAATAATAATCTCCTCGATTATTCTTGACTTTCCAAAAGATGTAGGCGCACTTACAATTAATCTTTTATGCTGGTTAAATAGTTTAAATAGTTTTTTTTGATCTTTAGTAAGAACTGTTCCAGAATCTAATGTGTAAATTTCTTTAGCATAAGAATCTAAAAATGAATCTTCAATTAAATCATTTTTAGGTAGCATTTCCTTATATAAAAAAACTCTTGATGAAATTATACAATCATTAAGAAGCTTTAATAAAAAAATATCTTTTGGTAAAAATTCTCCAATGTGACAAATTGAATACAAACCAATATTATATGAATCATCATCAATTGAATTCAATAAACTGTAGGTCGATTCTAATAAAATTTTAAATTCATTAAACTCTAAAGAACCATTGTCTTTAAGCTTCTCAATTAGGGCAATTACTTGCTCAGTAGATTCTTCTTTAGTTTGAAATAATGATATCATATTCGCATTGCTGTTTCAATTATTTCTAAATCACTTTTGATAGTAGATACTGTGTTTAAAGGAAAAATGAAAAATACAAATTCAACATTTTTTAGTTCATTTTTTACATCTTTACTTTCGATACTTATATGATGTGACCTCAGTTCAGCTTCTAAATCTGCTTTAAATTTTTCATCAATATCTTTATTGTTTTTTATTGTATTACTATCATAGGTCAATAGTACAGGTATTCTGAATTTAATTTTATCAATTGATTTTCCGGCAAAAACTGATTTTAGTTTTATAAAATCAGTTTCTAAATCTTTATTAATTTCTATGTTTGGTTTAAGTATTGAAATTTCATTAGATGCATATAAAATGTTACAATGTTCATCTAAAGACTTAAAAGAATCTGTGAGTGCTGTGGAAAAAGATTGATGAAACTTTGATTCACCAAGCCATAAAATCGGTTCATCATTCTCAATAGTAAAGTGGGCACAGTCGAATCCATTAATTTGCATTCCTACTGATGACCGTAATCTTACTTTTGTAACAAATTTTGGAGCATCATAATACACGGTCATAATTAAATATAAAAGTAATTCTCCATAATCACCCTTTTTGTCTTTTCTTGCTTGTGATATCCTTGACCAAGCTGTTCGATTAAAGTCAATGGGTTCTAATTCTTTGAATTCTTCTTCAGTTAATGCAAAATAAGGAACAGTTTCCCTAATTAGTGCAACCAAATCTTTTTGTCTGTAAACTTTCGAAGTATAATCTAAGTGGAAAGCACTTTTTGAATATTTGCCTAAAGCAATATTCTTTGACATAAATATCAAATTTTTCGTATGGGTTTTGAGAGAATCTGTTTTCATAGTTTAGTTTTCTACTAAATTATAAATAATTCCTTGGATTTTAGTTTTGAACAATTTTAAGACAAATATATTTTCTGTTCATAAAAAACAACTACGGATTCCCGTAATCGCTTAATTTGTTACATTAATATCTCTCTAAAAACCCTCTCCATCTCACCTTTATCCGCTTTTCCTCCACTCAAACTCTTTGATCTTTCTTCATTATCCGCAACCATACTCTCCAAAAACTCAAACAATTCCCAATCATTCGGATGGTAATAAGATTCTCCTTTTGTAGCTTTTAAAGCAACAAGGTTTTCTATTTTTGTTTTGGTGAAGTCATCCACTAAAACCAGTAATTCACTGAACAGCACCGGTGGAACGGTTCCTTTTTCCAATATCCACTTTCCGGTAAGAGCAGTTCTTAGGCAGTAGAAGTAACTTTTCAGTTTTACTTCATCACTTCTGCAGGCTTCCAGATACTTTTTGCTCATACTCAGATAGTGATAAGAAACCGCTATCGGAGAAAAACAGCTGTCTGCCAAAGGCCTGAACAATTCAACGAATTTTTTGTTTTCCTATAGACGATAGGAGAGTAGAACCAGCTTAATAAAGCTGCATTCGATTTTAATAAAAGATGAAACGTCTTCCTTAAGTCCCATCCGGAACCGTCCAGATCATCTTCCGTCATAAATTCTATGGTTTCATCCTTATCCCATGGTGAAAGATACCAGTCTTTTTCATGGCGGTATATAAAACGTATATCATAATCGCTGTCAGGAGACGCAAAGCCCCAAGCTCTGCTCCCGGATTCTACGGCAAGAAGTATTTCTATACCTCGTTCTGCCTCAACTTCTTTTAATTTATCTATTATTTTTGGTGTCATTTTTTTAATATATAGTTGTTAATTATTTGACCTAGGAAGTTGAGGCGTTAAAAAAATGAATTTTGTGAACGTTAAAAAAATTCTACTGTTTGAGTGCGGGATAAAATTTGATAATAAATATAGACTATATCCGCACGAGTTTTAGAATTTTTAGAGAACAGAATTCATTTTTAGCCGAAGATTCCAATCTTGAATTTTTGTTTCTTTTGTTTCAAGACAAAAGAAAAATATTAAGCTTTTCTAAACTTCTTCTTTTTCTTCCACGGCGCATTTTTCTGCACATCACCCGCCATAATACATCCGTAAGGCATCACTTCATCCAATACTTCACACAATCCGTATTCTTCAATCTGTGCTCTTACATTTTTAGCATTTTTATAGGCCGTTGGAAGCTCGGAAATATCAATTTCATTGGAAAAGAAACGAACATCAAGCCCTTTGGTTTCTTCCGCAAAAACTTCCTCAATGGTTTTATGAGCCAATGATTTTTTATGCTGACTTCTGCTGAAATTTCTTCCTGCTCCGTGAGGCGCAAAACCTAAATTTCTTTCATTGGTCTTTCCCTGAACAATCAATACCGGTTCTGCCATATTTAAAGGAATCAGTCTTGGACCCGTAATATCGGGCATAAATTTATCATCCAGCGGAGTGGCTCCTTTCGCATGATAGAACAAATCACCATCCTTGAAAACAAAATTATGTTCGTTCCAATATCTGTTCTCCTTTTCTAACTCCATTTTATTTAAAACGGCATCGTGAATGGAAGTATGGTTTTCTTTGGTCCATTGTCTTATCAATTGCAGCGCTTCCCAATAGGATTTTCCTTCTTCCGTATCATAAGGGATCCAAGCATTTTCTCTCAATGTTTCAGGAGAGATTTCCTGTCTGAAACGATTCGCTACCTTCATTCCTTTATCATACAAAGACGCTCCCGGAGCTCTTGAACCATGATGGGTAACCAACATCGTATTTCCGGTATTTTTGGAAACCCCTACAAAAAGGAAATGGTTTCCGTCTCCCTGGGTTCCCATATGAGAACGGGCGATACTGATCAGTTTCTCATCATTCAGAAAATAGTTGGCTCTGAAGGCATCCATCAGTTCCTGAGACATCGGCATCTGTTCTCCTCTTGGTCTTCCTCCATATCCGAAATGTGTTACGGAATGGGCTGCATCTAAAACTTCTTTAGGTTCAGCTTTTCCAAAATCCGTTAACATGACGGAACAGCAGATGTCTGCACTGTGAAATCCGGGATGGATCGCATTTTTAGCTACGACAACTCCTCCTACAGGAATATTTCCTTCCGGTCCGGTAGGACAGGCATCCGGCATCAATGCACCGCTCACTAATGTGGGGGTTTTCATTAATACCTGCATGGTTCTGATTACTTTTTCCACATTGTCGGTCTCACTTTCATGCTCTGCTCTGATGTTGATCACAAAATCTTTTGGAGATTCATGAAGCGGGATCAGCTCAGGCTGCTTGAACTGCACAAGGTACTCTTTGATCTGATGTTCATCCAGATTATTTTCGTTAATATGATCGATGGCTGTTTTAAACCATTTTGCCGGTCTATACCCTAGTTCAATTAAATGATTTCCGTTAAATTCCATTTGTTTTTCATTTTGTTGATGCAAAGTAACAATACAAGTGCGCAATATTTTTGCGTAGTTTTGTTTTTTTAATTATTTTTACCCGACTTTAAATAAAAAATTATAAATAATATGCTATTAGAACAACTGGAGAAGGCTCCTGAAACCATTCAATTTAAAGACGTTATCGCCTACATTGATGAACATTATGATTTTACGCCTACAAAATTCACTAATGGAAATACCATCAATGAAGCCAATCAGAATAATGGTTCCTGTAAAGTTTTCAGTTTTGCCAGAATAAATAAGCTGTCCAAAGAAGATGTACTGTTTCTTTTTGGGGAATTTTACAGAGAAGATGTAGTGAAAAATCCGGAAGGAACGGATCATCAGAATATCAGGAATTTTATGAAGTTCGGATGGAACGGAATCTCTTTTGAAGGTGAAGCTTTAAAGAAAAAATAAATGATCCTTGTTATTCTGAGCGGAGCGAAGAATCTCATTTTAAGAGATTCCTCTTTTCGTCGGAATGGCAAAATGGATAATTAGTCTACCATTAATTAAAAACACAAAATACCATGTCATCTAATAAAAATGCCCTTATCCGCTATAAAACACTGGATAAATGTCTCAAAAATAAGTATCGGAAATACACCTTGGAAGATCTCATTGATGAATGTTCTGAGGCTTTGTTTGAATTTGAAGGCAAAGAATCTTTTGTAAGTAAGCGAACTGTGCAGCTCGATTTGCAGAATATGCGCAGCGAAAAATTCGGATATGAGGCCCCTATTGAAGTCTATGACAGGAAATATTATCGTTACAGCGATCCCGACTACAGTATCCATAACATCTCTGTGAATGAAAGCGATCTGAAGGCGATGAACAATGCGGTTCAGATCCTGAAACAGTTCAAAGACTTCTCCATGTTTAAAGAGATGAACGGGGTTATTCAGAAGCTTGAAGATTCTATTCATGCCAAGAATCAGAAATCGATCATCCATCTGGATAAAAATGAGCAGTTGAAAGGGTTGGAGCATATTGACATTTTGTATGAAAGTATTTTAAATAAAAAAGTTTTAAAAATTTTATATAAAAGCTTTACGGCAAGAGAATCTACGGTCTTTACGGTGCATCCGCAGTTATTGAAAGAATACAATAACCGTTGGTTTCTGATCTGCCTGTACAAAGGAAGCCTGTATAATCTGGCGTTGGACAGAATGGAAAAAATAGAAGCGGATGAAAATGCGGTTTATATTGATAAAGACCTGGATGGTGATGAATATTTTAAAGATATTGTGGGAGTTACCGTTTCAGAAACGATGAATCCCAGAAATGTCGTATTCTTTGTAGATTCTTCCAATGCTCCGTATGTAAAGACCAAGCCTTTTCATAAAAGCCAGGAAATTGTAAGCGAGACACAGGAAGGGACTGTTTTTAAGATCTGTGTGCAGATCAATTATGAGCTGGAAAGGCTGTTGCTTGGTTTTGGAGAATGCCTGGTTGTTCATAAGCCCAGAAAATTAAGGCTGAAAATGCAGGAGAAATTCAGAGC
>NZ_BAAFHL010000031.1:0-29914 GCF_042849955.1 Chryseobacterium barbadense | reverse complement strand
TTCCCAATGTTCGGAATGATGGAATAGGCATTGATAGGGTTTTTAACTTCCCAGGTGTAAGTCGTTTTATCATTTGCCGTTTTTTTATCGATCAGCCTTCCGTTTCCAACCCCCACGAGATCTTTCGGGGTGATGATTTTCATAATAACCCCATTCTCCGGCTCGTCACTCCAGATATCTTTGGCCGGAAGCCATATCGATGCTCCGATTCCTTCATCTGCAACACTCATCCAAGGGTTTCCGTTTTCATCTTTTGCGAAGACCCAACCTCCATCCCAAGGGGCTCTTTTAGCGATGGTGGGATTTCCCGAATAGACTACATCAATCGTGAATTTTTCTCCTTTTTTAAAGCTCTTCTTTGTAGTGATAAAAATAAAATCGCCATCCTGCTTATAATCGGCTATAGGAAAGCTGGCGGTAACTTTATCTGCTTTCATTGGTTTCTGTAAATCGATTTGAAAAACAGGGTTGGTTACCTCTTTTATAATTTCAAAACTGATTTTGTTATTTCCCCTGATGCTCTTTTGCTCAAAATCGGGTTCTACGGAAAGTTCATATTTTTTGACATCCCAGAAATTACGGAATTTTGTATTGGAGCCTTTCAAAGTATCCTGTTTGCTAAATGTTTCCGGATTTTCAAAGAATTGTCCGAAAGCAAGTCCTGAAGCAAATAAAAGGGTATACGTCAGTTTTTTCATCTGATAGAAATTATTAGTAATCCAAAAATAGAAATTTAATGCCAATTACTTTGCTGAATGTAAAAATAATTTATCCGTTCAAATAGATGATCCAAAATACAGAACTTATATAAATCCAAAGCAAAGAAAAAATGATATGGATAGTCGTTTCAAAAGCTTTTCCTTTCCATAATTTTGAGGAATAACCGAAAAACTGCAAGATCAATCGGATAGTCCAGAAGATAGCCAATCCAAATGATATTTTCCTGCCTAAGCTTGTTTCAGTTAATTCATTAGGAGAGGTGATGCAAAGTGCTCCCATCAGAAAAACGATTAATGCAATAAAGGCCGTATGTATCCACATCATTTGACGATTCATCAGGCTTAAGGACTGCAGCTCTTTTTCCCAATTGAAATATTTAGGAAAAATGACATGTATAATGGACAGAATAATGAAAAGCGATCCAATAATCTTTAAATGAATATTCATGATGAATGTATTAAGGTTTATATATAAAAATGGACATAAAAGGGGTGAACTTTACTTCTTTGAAGCTGGTAAAACCTGCATTTTTAAAAGCATTTTTCCACACTTTTTTAGAAAAGAAATGGGTAAATCCTACTGAGAATGCCAAGAAATTAGGAAAATCTCTTAAATGCTCAACCATAATTACCTTTCCTCCGGTTTTACAAACCCGGTGGCATTCTTTCAAAAACAGTATTTTTTCTTCATTTGATCTTATTTCATGCACTGCAGAAAGCAGGAAAATAACTTCTGCAGACTGATCTGGTAAAGGAATAGAGTTTGAAATGATTTGCAGCGTGTCAGGATATACAAGACTCACTTTTCGGGCCCTTACAATTGCCGGTTCCGTATGTCTTTTGGCATCATAGAAATCAAATACTTTTAGTTCAGCATTAGGAAAATTATTTTTAATAATAAAGCTGGTTTCATCAAATCCTGCATTGATATTGATGATCTGCTTTATTTCTGTTTCGTCAGTTGAACAATTTTTTAACCATTCAAAATCATAATATCCGGAAAAGTCATACACATAAGCGGAGACAAGTAAAGGCATGATAAGACCATAAAGAAATGCAGCAATAATGATCCGGAATATAAGATCCGGCCACACAAATAGCTGGTGGCTGATTATGATTAAAACCAAAATTCCCAATCCAATGATATAAAAATGCCGGTTAAAGCTCAGGATATTTAAAACGCCCTGAAATTTCTTTCTTTTTGTTTCCATGGTTCAATTTTTCCTTTTTTCCAGTAGTACGGAATATTTTTAATGATAAAAGCATTGGCCAGAACAGGATTTTCCAATCCCAGCTTCTCCAAGAATTCAAAACGATAATTCAGGATCTTCACAGGTTGAGGATTCCAGTTCTGTCTTACTCCCTCAATAATAAGAACTTCTTTGGTTTTCTCGTTATAAGTGAACGTAAAGGGTAATGGACCCGCAAATCTTCTGGCCTCCTTCCAGTCTGCAAATGGTGAATTCTCAGGGAGGGAAACAAAATCTTCTGTTTTATTAAACATAACCTTAAATTTTGATTTCACCGATTGTATCTCTTTTACATTTTGATTCTCAGTCTGCTTAATATCTGTGGTCGTATAATTATAATGAGTAAAGAGATTCCCCCTGAATTCCATTTTCTTTTTATCCGTCTCAGATTTGAGAATGTATAAGCCCCGCAGTCTTTTTCCTGCATTGTTGGTATAACGTACAAATATCCGGTAGCCGATCAGGAAAAAATCATTTCCCATCCATTGTGGAAAGCCTTTCGGACGTAAATCTTTGGTCTGAACCATTGCAACTGCTACAAAAGCCCATTGATCTTTTAAAGTATCAAGTTCCAGGCATTCGGGAATAAGATGCTGCAATTGTTCTTTGGGAACAGTAAATGTCAGAACAAGTGAGCTTTCAAAAAAAGCTTCAACAGCAAACGGATGATTTTTTAAGAAGGCAAGCATTATGATTGAACGGTTTTAGGTTGTATATAAAATTCATTATAATAGATAAGCAGGATAAATAAAAAGGCAAACAGTGCATTGAATTTACTCCAAAGCAATAGATCCGGAACCAAAATGAACTCCAATATATTCATTACTGTAATGACTATGATTTGAGTGACTGCATTAAGCCGTGACTTAATTCCTGTTACTATCCAAATGGCCATAACCATTTCTGATAAGCCTATCATAACAGTTAACGTTCTTGAATGATCTTCATTTACTATTCTCGCAACAATTTCTTGATGGCGGGGAACAAAGTTGAAGACCTTGCAGTACAAACCATTCAGGATCCAGACTGCTGCAATGAAATAATTCAATAGGGTATGGATCGCTTTCATTGGAAATAGTTGATTTAGTTTTCTATACAAATATAAAAATAATTACTGAACTTTCAGTAATTATTGAAAATAAAATACAAAATAATGCATTTACGCATTGTTTATCAGTTGATCACAAGTTTTGTAGAATAAATTGATTCTCTTTCTTGGGAAAAATAAGATCTTATTGAACTGCTGGAAGATTCGAAGATCTTTTCTGCACTTTTTTATAGGTATAAGAACACATCAGAATACTGAATTCATAGAGAAGAACCAGCGGGAAAGCAGCCATTAGCATACTTAAAACATCAGCCGGAGTAATGATCGCAGCCACCACCATAATTAAAACAATGGCGTGACGACGGTAGGTTCTCATAAACATTGGTGTTAAAATTCCAATGCTGGTAAGGAAATAGATCAAAATAGGAAAGAGGAAAATAACACCCATTCCCAACACTACCTGTAAGAATAGGGTTGTATAATCACTTAAATCATAAAGCGGTACAATAATATCCGAAATTTTGAAAATCACTCCAAAATTAACCGCAAAAGGAAGAATTAAAAAATATCCGCACAATACCCCTGTCATAAAAAGGATCCATACGGAGTTGATAATAAAGATCGAATTCTTTCTTTCATTGGGGTGTAAAGCAGGACTGATAAATCTCCACAATTCCCAGACAATATATGGAAATGCCGCAACAACACCACCAAAAATGGAAACAGCCATCATGACATTGAACTGCTGGTAAAGCCTTTGTACACGAACAGGAAAATCCTTAGGCAAATGAATGCTGTCTTCCCCTAAAATCATTCTGGAAAAGTGATTAACAATTTTAAATGTAGGAAAATCATTTCTCGTAGGACCGAAAAAGATATGGTCCATGATCCAATTGATATTAAAGCCGATAACAAAAGCGGCAATTATAATCACAATAATTGAGCGGATGAGGTGACCTCTTAATTCTCCAATATGCCCAAGGAAGGACATTTCTTTACCATCACTCACAGAAATAAAATTTTAAGGCTCAAATTTATGAAATATTTAAAGAAGTTGATATTTGAGAGTAGAACTTAGTTTTCAGCGGAGCCGAAGCAATCCTAATTTCTAATCCAATATCTAATTTTAGTTAATTCCTTCATCCAACAACTTATGCAGATCTATAATTCCGAAATACTTGCCGTTTTCAGTCACAATAAGCTGCCCTATATTATTTTCTTTCAGGATTTTCATGGCTTCTTTGGCTAAAGCATCCCTTTCGATGGTTTTGGGATGGGAAGACATGATATCTTTTGCCAGTATTTTAGAAACATCTTCCCCTTTCATTAGCATTCTTCTCAGATCTCCGTCCGTAATTACACCAATAATTTTGTCTTCGTCAGTCACTACCGTAATTCCATGGCTGGATGCACTGATGGAAATAATGACATCCCTGATCGAAGCATTTTCTGTAACCTGTGGCTTTTGTGATGAAAGGAACTGGTCCACTTTGGAAATAAGGTTTTTTCCTAAGTTCCCTCCCGGGTGGAATTTGGCAAAGTCATTTTCTCTGAAATCATTCAGTTCCATTAAGGCAACAGCTAAGGCATCTCCTAAAGCCATTTGTAAAGTCGTTGAACTTGTGGGAGCCAATTTATTCGGACAGGCTTCCATATCAACATGGGTATTCAAGACAACTTCAGAGAATTCTGCCAGTTTACTTTTTAAATTACCCGTCATTCCGATCAAAGCTGAAGAATAATCTTTCAGATAGGGAACCAGATTGACGATTTCAGGAGAATTTCCGGAATTGGAAATGCATAGAACAACATCCTGTTTCTGAATAACTCCCAAATCTCCATGAATGGCTTCCGAAGCATGAAGGAACTGTGACGGTGTGCCCGTAGAATTAAGTGTCGCAACAATCTTATTTCCCACATGGGCAGATTTCCCGATTCCCACCACAATCAGTTTCCCTTTTGCGGAATGAATGATCTCTACTGCCTTTGCAAAGCTTTCGTCGAGTCTGTTTTTAAGTTTTTCAAGTTCTGAAATCTCTATTTCTAAAGTACTTTTTGCGATTGAAATGATATTAGGCCTTTCCATTTTATTTTATAGGGTATACAAAAAATCTCTTAAAAAATGTTATATTTAAAAAAGAATATTTAATATAAATTTTATTTTTTATAAATTCGTTCGCTTTTATTTTAAGCAGAATTTTTATAACTTTGAGTTAGATGCAAATTTAGCAATACAAAATTAGATGAGCGCAAAAAAAGCCGATTTATCCGGCGAATTGAAAAAATATTTTGGGTTTTCTACGTTTAAGGGTCAGCAAGAACAAATCATAGAAAACCTGTTGGAAGGAAAAGATGTGTTTGTTTTGATGCCTACGGGAGGGGGTAAATCGCTATGTTATCAACTTCCGGCTCTTATTTCCGAAGGAACGGCAATAGTAGTTTCGCCCTTAATAGCTTTAATGAAAAATCAGGTAGATGCTGTAAATGGGCTCTCATCTGATGACGGAGTAGCTCACGTTTTAAACTCATCATTGAATAAAACACAGACCAAGCAGGTTTTTGATGATATTAAAAGCGGAAAGACAAAACTCTTGTATGTAGCTCCCGAATCATTGATCAAAGATGATTACCTTGATTTTCTGAAAGAAGTGAAAATTTCTTTCTTTGCCATAGACGAAGCACATTGTATTTCAGAATGGGGACATGATTTCAGGCCGGAATACAGAAACCTGAAACTCATTATCGATAAAATAGCCGATGTTCCGGTTATCGCATTAACGGCTACGGCGACCCCTAAAGTTCAGGATGACATCCAGAAAACCTTGGGAATGGCCAACGCGTTGGTGTTCAAAGAAAGCTTCAACCGCCCGAATCTATATTATGAGGTACGTCCGAAAGTCAATGTAGATAAGGAAATCGTTAAATTTATCAATCAACATAAAGGAAAATCAGGGATCGTATACTGCTTAAGCCGTAGAAAAGTGGAGGAATTTGCCCAGCTTTTACAGGTAAATGGCATTAATGCACTTCCGTACCATGCAGGATTGGATCAAAAAATAAGAGTAGCAAATCAGGATAAGTTCCTGATGGAAGAAGTGGATATCATTGTGGCTACCATTGCATTCGGAATGGGAATTGATAAGCCGGATGTCCGTTTTGTAATTCACTACGATTTTCCAAAATCACTGGAAAGCTATTACCAGGAGACAGGACGTGCCGGAAGAGATGGAGGAGAAGGACACTGTTTAGCATTCTATGATCCTAAAGATATTGAAAAATTAGAAAAATTCCTGGCTCAGAAGCCTGTTTCAGAACGGGAAATCGGGCTACAGCTTCTCAATGAAGTCGTAGGTTATGCCGAAACCTCAATGAGCCGGAGACAATATATCCTCTATTATTTTGGAGAAACTTTCGATCCTGTAAAAGGAGAAGGGGCGAAGATGTGTGATAATGCTTCAGACCCGCCAAAATTAAAAGATGCTACGGCAGATCTTAAAAAGGTGTTGGAGCTGATTAATGATACAGGAGAAAAATTCAGAGCTAAAGACCTGATTTCCGTTATTGCAGGAAAAGAAACGGCGGTTACAAAATCATATAAACTGGAACAGAATTCTTATTTCGGTTTTGGAAAGAATGAAAAGGATAACCACTGGAAAACCATTTTAAGACAGGCAACTGTTCAGAATTTCTTACAAAAGGATATTGAAACATACGGCGTTTTAAAGATCGCAGAAAAAGGAAAGCTGGTTTTAGAAGGGAAGCTGGAGCATTCATTTTTAATTGCGGAAGACAGAGAATTTGATCTTACTCAGGCTAAAGCTGAAAGTGAGCAGATTCAAATGCAGGCGGGAGGCGGTTTGGACCAGAACCTGTTCAATCAATTAAAAGAATTAAGAAAAAAAGTAGCTAAAAAGCACGGAATCCCACCTTATACGGTATTCATGGACCCAAGTCTGGAAGATATGACGGTTCAGTACCCGATCACGGTGGATGAAATAACGAAAGTTTATGGAGTAGGTGAAGGAAAAGCCAAAAAATATGGTAAGGAATTCGCAGACTTCATCAAAACTTACGTCGAAGATAATAGTATTGAACGTACTCAGGATATGGTACTGAAACAGGTAGCCAATAAATCCAGTCATAAAGTTTTTATTATTCAGAGTACCGATAAAAAAATAGATCTTGAAGATATCGCAAGAGCCAAAAACCTTACGATGAATGAACTTTTGAAAGAAATGGAAAGTATTGTTTATCAGGGAACAAAGCTCAATATCGATTATTATATAGAAGATAATTTTGATGAAGATATTGTGGATGGATTCATGGAGTTTATGAACGAATCTGAAAGCGACAGCATGAAAGTGTTACTGGATGAATTCGGAGATGAGCTTTCTGATGAAGAAGTAAGAATGTTGAGAATAAAATTCATTAGCGATGTAGCCAATTAAATTAAAATAATAACCTTACCTGATTATGGGTGAGGTTTTTTGATATGATGAAAAAGATTTCTGTTATGTTTATTCTGCCGGATTTGGAAACCGGAGGTGCAGAAAGAATTATTACCACCATTGCAAATCACCTGTCCCGGGATCGGTTTGAACCTAAACTATTGCTGTTACGCAAACAAGGCGGTTATCTTAATTTCGTTAAAAATGATGTTGAAATTATTGATATTAATACCGAAAGGATCAGGCATTCATTAAAACCTATTTTATCTGAAATTTACCGTAGAAAACCAGATATCGTTTTTTCTGGCTTTGGAGAAGTGAATGCTTATCTATCGTTATTTATTAAACTTTTCCCCAAAACGAAGTTCGTTGCAAGGGAAACCAATGTCGTAAGTAAGCATGTCACCAGAAAAGAAATTAAATTTTTCTATAGTTTTTACAATAATTATCAGAAGATTATTGCGCAGAGTGACGATATGATGAATGATCTGATGAAGAATTTCAATGTAAAGTCCGATAAGATCATTAAAATAAATAATCCCGTAGATTTTGATTTTATTGATCAGAAACTGACCATTTCCCAGAAACCGGAAAGTTTCAAGTATAATTATAAAAATGTGGTTGCCATTGGTAATTTATCTTCTAGGAAAGGTTTTGATAATTTATTGAAAGTATTTTCAAGGTTGAAAAACGAAAATATCCTGTTGCATATTTTAGGCGATGGTAAAGATCGGGAAATCCTCCATCAAATGAAAGAATTTCTGGGATTAAAAAAGGTGTTTTTTCATGGCAGACAGGAAAACCCTTACCAGTTTTTAAAATATGCCGATTTATTTATCCTTTCCTCAAGATACGAAGGTTTCCCGAATGTTTTGTTGGAAGCGGGAGCCTGCGGAACCTACTCTTTAGCCAATAACTGTCCCGGAGGTATTACTGAGATCATCCAAAACCGCATCAACGGTGAGATCTCCGATATAGAAAATCATGAAGATTTTTCACAAAGAATCATGAGTATCCTGCATCAGAGTTATGATAAGGAAGCTATCAGAAGTTCTATTAAAACAAGGTTTTCTAAAAATATTATTCTGGATAAATATGAAAAAGCATTATTGGATCTGATGCGAAAATAATTATTGTACAGCGTTTAGATTCTTATTTTTGCATCCAGTTTATTCATTTTATCTAAAATTAATATGTCATCAATTAAGAAAGTTCCTAAAATAGGATGTATGTGTGAAAAGCCCGCCTCGAATCATACAGATTACAGAAGCTCAACAGTAGGAATAGATCATACCAATGGAAGGTATGCTGATGTAAGTATTTTGCAGTGTAAGCTTTGTCAGAGAATTTGGGTCCATTATCTTGTTGAGCTTGAGCATTTTTCTCGTTCAGGAAAATGGTATAAAGGAATTGTATCAAAAAAAGATCTTTCAAGTATCACCCCTGAAAATGCTTTAGATTATTTGGAAAACCTTGAATGGTATCTGTATGGTGGTTCGTTTTTTGAAAGTACAGGTATTTTTGGGCATGGAAAAATCAATATATAGATGATTGAGATATTTCGTTTTTCTTTTTAAATTTCCATTCAAAATTTGATAAATCTCACTTTCTCAGATGGTATTTATTCTGTAAATTTGTGAGCATTAAGAAAGATAATAATAAACAAATTCATACAATAACATGAGTCAATTCGATGTTACCGTAATAGGTTCCGGGCCTGGTGGTTATGTGGCTGCTATTCGTGCGGCACAATTAGGTTTCAAAACAGCAATTATTGAAAAATATTCAACTTTAGGCGGAACTTGTCTTAACGTTGGATGTATTCCTTCCAAAGCGCTTTTGGACAGCTCTGAACATTTCGAGAATGCAAAACATAATTTTGCAGGCCACGGAATCATTATTAATGAGCCGCAAGCAGATATCGCAAGAATGATCGAGCGCAAGAATGAAGTGATCAAGCAAAATACAGATGGAATCAGCTATCTGATGAACAAAAACCAGATCACTGTATTTGAAGGAGTAGGAAGCTTCGAATCTGCCACTCAGATTAAAATTACAAAAAATGATGGTTCTTCTGAAACTATCGAATCTAAATATACGATCATTGCAACAGGTTCTAAACCATCTTCTTTACCTTTCATTACATTAGATAAAGAAAGAGTAATTACTTCTACGGAAGCTTTAAATTTGAAGGAAATTCCTAAGCATTTAGTAGTAATCGGAGGTGGGGTTATCGGTCTTGAATTAGGTTCTGTTTACTTAAGACTGGGTGCTCAGGTAACGGTTGTTGAATTTATGGATAAGATCATTCCTGGAATGGACGGAGCTTTAAGTAAGGAATTGACGAAAGTTCTTAAGAAACAAGGGATGAAGTTCATGCTTTCTACAGCGGTTTCTGCGGTTGAGAGAAATGGCGATACTGTGAAAATCACAGCAAAAGATAAAAAAGGAGAAGAAGTAGTTGTAGAAGGAGATTATTGCTTAGTTTCTGTAGGTAGAAAACCTTATACAGATGGTCTTGCTCTTGAAAAAGCAGGTGTTGAACTTGATGAAAGAGGAAGAGTAAAAGTAAACGATCACTTACAAACTAATGTGGCTAACATCTATGCTATCGGTGATGTTATCAAAGGAGCGATGTTAGCGCACAAAGCGGAAGAAGAAGGAGTATTTGTTGCTGAAACGTTGGCTGGTCAAAAACCACATATCAACTATAACCTAATTCCAGGTGTTGTGTATACATGGCCGGAAGTTGCCGGAGTGGGTAAAACTGAGGAGCAATTAAAAGAAGAAGGAGTCGCTTACAAAGTAGGTTCTTTCCCAATGAGAGCTCTAGGAAGAAGCCGTGCAAGTGGTGATGTGGATGGATTAGTGAAGATCATCGCCGATGAGAAAACTGACGAGATATTGGGAATGCACATCGTAGGAGCAAGAGCAGCAGATTTAATTGCAGAAGGAGTTATCGCTATGGAATTCCGTGCAAGTGCCGAAGATATTGCAAGAAGTTCTCACGCTCACCCAACGTACGCTGAAGCTATTAAAGAAGCGGCATTGGATGCTACGGCGAAGAGGCCTATCCATATGTAATATTTAATTGAAATATAAAATAAAAAAAGAGAAGCATTTGCTTCTCTTTTTTTATAATGAATTGATGAAATTTAGCATAACATATTACTTTTATTGATTAGAAGAAAGTCAAATCATTTATAGGAGTACTTTGGGCATAATCAGCAAGTTCTATAGCAGCTTCAAGCTTAGCCTCTATTTTAATATTAGTTCCTATAACCTTTCCAGCAGAATTAGCTACTTGCTGTCCACTTGGATAATAAGCAGCAACATTATTATCTAGTCTGACTCCTAAAACAATACCAGAACCAGAAGCTAGGTTCTCCTCATGAAATAAATAATTGTAACCTCCAACATTAGGAGCTCCAATGCATTCATATGAGTTTAATATAAAGGTATCACTTGGCTGTTTTGAACTTTCAGAATTTTTGTTGCTATAAAATGTTTTAGGAACAGTAATATGCTCACCCAATTTAGAACTGTAAAATTTTAATCCAGACTTTTCTGATATTGAGTCTAATTTAAATCCATATTTTTCCGGATAACTGATTACAGACGAAAAATAATTGCGAGCATCTGTCTTTGACATTGTTTTCATGGCATCATCTACTGTTATTCCTTCTTCAAAATCATTCTCTGATGAACAACTGTTTAAGAATAATACAAATAGAAAAAAAGTTCCTGTTAAAAGATAATTTAGTTTTTTCATAAAAAAAATTTGAAGACAAATATAACAAAAATTCAATATAAGGTGAATTAAATAAGTCTGTTTAAAATGATTGTGAAAAATTAAAGTTAAGTCAACACACAGTGATAAATACTTAGTATATGTAGTTTTTATGAAAAAAGTCACAAAAAATAATCCGGGTTTAGTTTTTATTTAGAAAAAATATAAATAATTTTGCCCAAAATTGTTAAAGTTGAAGAAAAGAGTTTTACTTCTTGCCTTTCAGTTTATTGTCATTTCTGTGAGTGGCCAGTCTTTGACCGGGATTGTGGTGGAAGCTGATAACAAGAAGCCAATTTCAGGTGTCAAGGTAGGTATAGAAAATACAGGAGTTTGGACGGTTACCGATCAGTCCGGAGCATTTCAGATAAATTATACTCCTAATGAAACGCTTGTTTTTTCAAGGACAGGTCTTTTAGAAGAAAAAAAGACTTATGTTACGATTCCGACTGGTAGGATTACTGTAGAAATGCAGATTGCATCAATCCGTATCAAAGAAGTTTTGCTTTCAGCCAGAAAGAAAAATTATTCTGAGATAGAAATTAAAGAAGAAGCTTTAAAAAATATACAGGCATTTTCTTTAAATGAAGTGTTGGAACAAATTCCGGGACAAAAACTTCAAAATCTTAACCTTAATGAATTTAAGCCTATCGTTTTTCGTTCAATCGTTCCTGATAATGTAAGGGATGAAGGTTTTGGGAATAAATCTTTCGGAACTGCAATTGTGGTGGATGGTATCCCAATTTCCAATAACGAAAACATGCAAAGCTATGCAGGGAATTATACAGTGGTATCAAATTCATGGTCAAACCAGGGATCGTTATTTATGCCCGATCTTATTGGTTTTGGTGCGGACGGAGGCTATTTTTCCAATGCCAATTTTGGTGCAGATTTAAGAGAAATCCCTGTGGAAAATATCGAAAGTGTAGAGGTTGTTCAAGGTATTGCCTCCGCAAAATATGGAGATATGACTTCAGGTTTAATCACAATTCAGCAAAAAAGTGGTAAGACCCCTTACAGAGCCTATTTGGCATTAAGGGACGGAACCCAGGAATATAATCTTAATAAAGGGATTAAGATCAATGATAAACTAGGATTTTTAAATGTAAACCTTAATTATTTAAGCTCAAACTCAGACCCAAGAACGAAATTCAACAATTATCAGAGAGTTTCCACGAATCTGATGTGGACGGTTTACAATAAAAATAAAAACATCAGTAACTCTTTTTCTGTGGATTACGGAAATAATTTTGATAATGCCAATTTTGAGGAAGAGGATATTAATATGACTGTTGTGAAAAATAAAAAACGCGACATTCGTATTTCCAACCGCTTCAACTGGAGATTCAAAGAGTTTTTCTTTGATAATTTAAATATTAATGCCAATTATTCTCAAGGGTATCAAAATTCCTATAAGTCAAGTCTTCTTAATAATGGTGGCGAATTGGTAGGAACAAGTACGGAGGAAGGGGTTTATACAGGGACCTATTCACCGCCAAGCTATTTTCAGGTTCAGGAAGTCGAGGGAAAACCAATTTCCATATTTTTCTCTGCTGATCTTAAAAAGAACATGAAAACAAAATCAAACTGGATTCATAATTTCCTAATAGGGACTTCCATGAGAAGCAGTGATAATAAAGGAGCGGGAAGATTAGGCAGTCCTGAAACCATAATTACCCAGTTTGCAGGTGGCGGACAGGCTTTCAGGCCTTATAACTATGGTGAGAACGTAAGGGCAGAATATCAGTTCTCATTATATGCTGAAGATAATATTTTTAAAAAATTCGGGAACTATATTTTCAACCTGAGCGCAGGGTTGAGATTTGATAATCAATTTGGAGCATCTGTTTTGCAGCCAAGGATTAATACCTATTTAATTTATAAAAACTTCAAATTCAGAGGGGGGTTCGGTATTTCATCAAAAGCTCCGGGAATTAACATGATCTATACAGGACCGAGATATTATGATGTGGTTTTGGCAGATATTCGTCTTCCGGGATATTATAATCTAGGTGTAATGCAGACTTTTGTGGATTTTTCAGATAATAAAAACCTGAAACCTTCAAAAAGCATGCGTTCAGAGATTGGGATAGATTATAAATTTCCCATTGGCAATGTTGGCCTTACGGCTTATTACAACCATCTTTATGACGGATTTACTACCGAAAGTTTTGCCAGTAAAAGAGGTTTGGCAGAGCTTCAGATCAATAATAATGGAAATAATCTGCCCACTTATGAGATTATTGGGTACAGCGACTATTTCTATACCCAGAGCAGATTGGTTAATACGTTGAAATCATCTGACAAGGGGCTTGAATTGATGATAGGACTTTACAAACTTCCTTTAAAAAATATCAGTCTTGATATTAACGGAAGTTACGTGGAAACCACCAACAATTCCGGAACAGACAGGTACTTTAAATCTAATGACCTTACTCAGGAAGCTGTATACGGATTATACAAACCGCATGATGCAAAATATAAGCAGTTAAATGTAGGAGCAGCATTAAATTATCACCTGCCAAAAGCGGGATTGGTCATCTCTTTACGAACACAGCACTTCATTGTTGATGATATGTACATTTTCAACCCTAAAGTTTTGTATGCTTACATTAATAAAAACCTTGAAAAGGTAATGCTTACTCAGGAGCAGATCAATGATCCGAATCAGTTTGCCAACATTAAGGAAGCCAATTTTTATGAGGAAAAAAGAAGTTTGGATAAGGTTTTTCATAATATCAACCTGAAAATCTCAAAAGATTTTAGAAACGGATTTAAATTTTCCTTCTATGCCAATAATTTTCTTGACCTGAAACAAACCCAGGTTGAACTGGTAAACGGAAGATATGTGGAAAACTTAAAAGACGATTTACTAAAGCTTTCCTTCGGTGCCAAAATAGAATATCAATTTTAAAACTACTCTTATAATAAACACTATGAAACAGTTATTTAGTTTTTTAGCCATTATAACGCTGTTATTATCTTGTAGAGATGATGATTTCGGAACCAATAGCAATGCATTGCAGCCAACTGCATTTAAAGTTGAAGTAAAATATGACGCCACTTACAGTTCCAAACATTCAAAAGGAGCTACTGTGGTTCTTACCAATAATAATTCAGGAGATACTTATACACAAACTACTGACGCAAGTGGTTTTGCTAACTTTTCAAGTGTGATTCCGGGAACTTATAAGGTCACGGTTTCAAAGAAAATACTGGCTGATGAATTTTATTCCACTTTTGGATATGCAGCACCGGCTTCTGAAATCAATTTCAATGGAGTTCAGGATAATGCTACAATCAATATCAATGTTCAGAGTACAGTTATCGAATTGAAATCTGCAAGAATAGGGGATTTATTGATCAAACAAATTTATTATGCAGGTTCTCATGCCACTCAGGGAGCCGGAGTAAGAGACCAGTTCATAGAAATTTATAATAATTCCAACGAAGTAATCTATGCAGACGGACTTTATATTGCACAGCTTTACGGTAAAACAAATACCACGGTAAATACATATTCCCAGTCAAACGGACAGTTCGACTGGAGCAAATCAATCGGGATGACTGCAGGAAGTGCGGCGAATACAGATTATGTATATGCCGATTACATCACAAGGATTCCCGGAAATGGTACCCAATATCCTATTTATCCGGGACAAAGTATTGTAATTGCCCAGAATGCAGTTAATCACAAATCTCCTTTGGTAGATAATACGGGAGCACCTATTAATATTCAAAACCCGGCATTAACGGTAGATTTAAGCCAGTCTGAATTTGAAGTCTATCTGGGTGACTTTAATTTATCCATTGGGGAGACTGTATTTAAAACTGACATCCAGAATCCGGCTGTAAAAGATATGGAAATTGCATATTGGGGAAGACCGGGATACTGGAACGGGAATAGTGATTTTATCATGGACAATCCGGGAAGAGACAGCTTTGTTATTTTCAAATCTGGTGATTTCAATACATATCCTGATTATTCTGATCCATCAGTAACCAACATAGGAACCAATACAAAATTCTTCAAACAGATTCCGACAAACGTTATTATTGACGGAGTAGAATTACAACATTACAATCCGAATTCTCAAAGACCTAAAATGCTGAATGCCTCTATTGATGCTACTTTTACAAAATGTGACCAGGCATTCAATTCTCAGGCGGTAATAAGAAAAGTAAAAACCACGATTCCTGCACAAGGAAGTATTCCTGCGAGATTTGTGTTAGAAGATACCAATAACTCCGCCAATGACTTTGTCATTAAACCCGCAAATCCAAAAGGCTTTTAATATATAATGAAGTTTAAGATTTTTCAAATAGCATTCTTACTATCATTCAGTTGTGCTTCTGCACAGTTGAATGATAGTATTTTTATACCTACCAATCAAATTTATTACCAGCAACTCAACAGAATCTGGGACAATCCGATTCAGTTTTCCAATCAGGAGTTTTCAGATTTTACGGAAACGGAACTGAGTGCTGTTGTCAAGGATCTGAATATGAAAAGAACTCAGACGGCAGAAGAGTCTAATGAATTTGGCTTTACAACTCAGGGAATTTTTAATATTTCCAATAAATTAAGGCTTTTAGGAAGTTTTGACTATCAGTTTATCACAGAAAAAAATCTTGGCTTTAACCTTACCAATGGCAGAACGGAAGATCAGTTTGTTTTGAATCCCCATTATCTTTTTGTTCCTAAAAAAGCCAATTGGGAAACCCAGAATTACCACATAAAGGGAGGTTTGTCCTATACAATCTGGAAAGGTTTGGAATTGGGAGCGACAATTGATTATAAAAACCAAAGTTCATTCAGGAAATCAGACCCGAGACCGGAGATTAATACTGCCGATTATTCAGGAAAAATATTTGGAGGGTATCGTTTAGGAAAACATCAACTGTCAATTTTCGGAGGGTTAGGAAGAAAAACGGAGACTTACGATATTATGTCTGTTAATGAGTTTATTAATGCTCCGGCCAATCCAGAATATTATGTGAGATTTTCAAGTGGTTACGGAAGGCTGATCTATTTTCCATCTTACTCAAACTACAGTTACAGAACTATTGACAGGAATTTCGGAGGGGGATATGCCTTTGAAAATCAAAAGAACTTCTTTAATATCAATTTCTCTTACAGTAAAGCGATGCAAAACCTTTATGGACACACAGGAGAAGTAAATAACAGCACAACAGGTGATACTTTTTTTAAAGAAAGCCTGGAAAAAATGAAATATCGCCTTGTCAATTATAAGACGGATGCTAATTATTGGTTTAAAGGCGAGACAATGGATTTTATGTCAAACGTGAACTTCCAAAGCATCACAGGAGATAATTATAATATTTCAGAGCTTGGACAGAATTACAGGATGACTTTAGACAGATTGGCATCTGCAAATCATTTTCTTTTAAGAGATGGTAGAAAAATAAAATTCGGAACAACTTTAGAGACGGTATACCATGATTTTTCTGCAATTGATTTATTGGGAGTGACTTATAAATATGTGAAAAGCTTGAATATCAATGTGAAATTTAATAAAGATATTTTCTATAGAGATAATCAAAAAGTTAATCTGGAGATAGGAGCAATGTCTTATTTCCCTTTAAGTGAAAGCTTAGCTTATACACCTGCTTCGTCTAATACTTTGTTATATGACCATGTGATAAAGAACGATCATGAATTTGATAGAACATCAAAATTAGGGCCTCAGTTAGGATTACAGTTTTATCAAAAAGTTACCCTTAAGACAGACCTGAAAATATTTACTAATTTTGCAACATTATTTCCGCTTAGTAATGAACTGAAACAGAATACAGATTATAACGGAAATCCTAATTTGTATTTCAGTGCCGGAATATCTCTGTTTTATTAAGAAATTATGAAGTATTTTTTGTCGCTATCGGCAGTTTTGTTTTTAATTTATTCTTTTTCAGATATTAACAGTCTGCAAAAAGGTTACACCACTCAGGAACTCCGCGAATTATATGGAAGCGGAGATCAGAATCTATGGCCGAAACCTCATTTGTTTGATGAAGCAAAAGAGGGATTTAAAGACATTGGCATTTTAACTAAGCCTGAATTTCCAACAGACAATCCTTATTCTAAAGAAAAAGAAGAATTGGGAAAAATGTTGTTTTTCGATCCGAGGCTTTCAAAATCAGGACAGATTTCATGTGCTAACTGTCATGACCCTGAACTTGCATGGACAGACGGAAGAAGGGTGGCTTATGGACACGACAGACAGTTGGGAACAAGAAACGCACCTACCGTTTTGAATATCATTTATGCTCAAAAATATTTCTGGGACGGAAGAGCCGCAACGTTGGAAGAACAGGCAAAAGCTCCCATAGAAAACCCGGTGGAAATGAACTTCCATTCAAGATTGGCGGTGAAAACCATTGCCAGAATTAAAGGGTACAAAGAACACTTCCAAAAAGCTTTTGGTGACGATAAAATAACGGAAGAAAAAATTACCAGAGCAATTGCTACTTTCGAAAGAACTCTTATCAGTCCGAAATCGAGGTTTGATAAGTTTGTTTCCGGAAAGAAAGATGAATTATCAGATTCTGAAATTAATGGTCTTCACTTGTTCCGAACAAAAGCCAATTGTATCAATTGCCACAATACACCTTATTTTTCGGATCAGAAATTCCATAATGTTGGATTAACGTATTTCGGGAGGGAATATGAAGATCTTGGATTATATAACATCTCTAAAAAGAATGAAGATGTAGGTAAGTTCAAAACGCCGACATTGAGGGAGATTTCACAAACAGCTCCTTATATGCACAATGGTTTGTTTCCACATTTAAGAGGTGTTTTAAACCTGTATAATTCTGGAATGCCCAACGAAAAGAGAAACCGCGAAAGTCCACTTGCTCCGAAAAAATCAGCCATGCTGGAAAAACTCAATCTTACCGAAGATGAAATAACGGATCTGGAGAATTTCCTGAAAACGCTGCACAGTTATCAATACAAAATGCGGGCTCCGCAATTGCCAAAATAATATAAAGGGAAGTCTCAAAAAGACTCCCTTTTTTCATGTAAATAAGTTAGATTCGTCTACCTTACTTTTTAATCCCAGCCTTAACCTTATTTTATTTCCGTACCTTTGAAGCCTAATTTATCATTCAATGCTACCAGGAAAAACTCAGACTTTACAGATTTCAGAAAAAAACAATTCAGGATGGATATTAACGGATGAATCCGGGGAAAAGGCTTTTCTACCTAAAATCTTTATCCAGGATGAAAAAGAAATTGGAGAAGAAGTGGAGGTTTTCGTGTATCAGGATGATCATAAATTAAAGGCAACCAAAGAAATTCCATTAGCTGAAGTAGGAGAGTTTGCTGTAATGAGCTGTGTACAGAGCCTTCCGAGCGGTGCCTTTATGGATTGGGGGATTATTAAAGACCTTTTTATCCCTTACAAACAGCAAAAATCTAAAATTGTAGAGGGAAAAAGATATTTGGTATATGTGTATGTTGATGAAACTTTAGATCTGATCACCGGAACTACAAAATTCAAAAGAAACCCGCAGTATGAGAATCTCCCGTTCAAGAAAGGAGATAAAGTGGATTTAATTATGATGAATGAAAGTGAACTGGGCTGGAATGTAGTGATCAATAAAAAATATATCGGATTAGTATATACTTCCGATGTTTTCAAAAAATTATATCCGCTGTCAGAAGAAACGGGTTACATCAAAGCGATCAGAGAGGATGGAAAAATAGATGTGTCTCTTCAGCCGGAAGGATTTGAGAATATCGATGAATTTAAAAAGAAGATTCTCGATAAATTGGAAGAAAATTATGGACTTCTTTATCTTTCGGACAAATCTGCTCCGGAAGAAATTAAAGACGAGCTTCAGATGAGTAAGAAAAACTTCAAGAAAGCGGTTGGTGGACTTTATAAAGATAAAATTATTGATATTTTAGACGATAAGATTCGTTTATTGTAATTTCAAAGATGATATAAAATATACAAGAGTGGGATTTTCCCGCTCTTTTTTGTTTCCGGATTTCAAATTAAAATATGATGCAAATCATAATAATTCCATTAATTATTTTGTTTAACAATTTTGTCAAAACAGATGATTGGTTTACCTTTGCACAAATTTGTTTAACAAAAATGTCAAATCAAGCCAAAAAAGACCAAACACAAGAATTAATTAAGGAGACAACAAAGAATTTATTCTTTGTGAAAGGAAAGTTTGACGCTACCACACAAGAAATTGCAGATGCAGCCGGAGTGAACAGAACACTGATTAATTATTATTTCCGCTCAAGAGATAATCTGATTCAGATCATTTTTGATGAAGCTCAGAAGGTAGAGCATGAAAAGTCAGAAATCATTATGAACTCAGACTTGCCTTTTAAGGAAAAAATAAGCCAGTTTATAGAAGGAAGCTTATCAACAAGCCTTCAGTATCCGTACCTCGAAACGTATATTGTTTCGCAGATCAACAAGGGGAATTGTCACAAAAAAGATATTGAAGAAGATGAACTTAAAAAACTATATAAAGATATAGAAGCGGAAATGGAGTTGGGCAATATTGAGAAAATGGAACCTATTCAGTTTGTTCTAAATATGGTTTCCTTATTGGTTTTTCCAAGTGCAATCAGACCATTATTGATGGAGAATTTAATGATCAGTGATCAGGAATTCGACAAAATCATATCGGAAAGAAAAGGAATTATTTTGAACATGTTATTTAAAAACTAAAAAAATGATAAAGTAATTTCAGAAATGATTCGTCCTTTAGAAATAAAAACATTTGATAAAACAATATTCTATTAAAAAAATAAACGAAGTATAAAATTATGAAAAGAAACCGTATAACTGCAAAAAAGCTTAAGATAGGTATAGCTGCTGCATTTATGATTTCTGGTTTTTTACAGGCTCAGCAAAGTTTTACAGTGGAACAGTCCCTGGAATATGCTGTCACAAACAATGTGAACGTAAAAAAAGCCAAAATAGATCAGGAAAAAGCATCCCAAAAAGTAAAGGAAACTACCGGGATAGGGCTACCTCAGATTGACGCACAAGGTACGTATAACTACTATTTGAAAATTCCCGTACAGCTTTTACCTGCTGAAATCGCGGGTGGAACGCCCGGAACTTATATCCCTGTCCAGTTTGGATTAAAGCAGACAGCAAGTGCAGGAGTTACATTAAGACAATTGCTTTTCAATGGCTCTTATTTAGTAGGATTGCAATCTGCCAAAGCGTATAGAGAAACAGCTGCTTTAGGCGAAGAAAAAACCGAAATAAGTGTAAAAGAAGGTATTATGATGGCTTATGCCGCTGTAATTGTAACCGATGAGAATATTAAAACATTGGAAGAAAACAGAAAGGTTGCAGAAAAAACATTAAATGATACCAAAGAAACCTATAAAGTAGGATTAACGGAGGAGCAGAATGTAGAGCAACTGGAGTACAGCTATAAAAATCTTGTGGTTAATATTGAAAACCTTAAGAGAACAAGAACCAAGCTGTTGATGGCCCTTAAATATTTGATGGGGTATCCGATGGATCAGAAAATTGAACTGGCTACCACATTAGATGAACTGGTACAGAAAAACCAGATTTTGGTAGATCAGAATCCCAATATAGATGTGAACAACCATATTGATATGAGACTGAGCAATAATGCGGTGAAAGTTTCAGAATTGCAATTGAAATATCAGAAATCAAAATCTTTACCGTCATTATCAGGATTTTTAAGCTCAACATATAATGGAAACAGCAACAGCTTTACTTTCTTCGATAAAGATCAGCAATGGTTCAACACCTCTGTGGTAGGACTACAACTAGACATTCCAATATTCAGCGGTTTACAGAGACACTGGCAGACCCAGCAGGCAAAACTGGATCTTCAGAAAGCCGAGATGGATAAAGTAGACATGGAAAGAAACCTGAAAAATGAATACTATTCTAAAGCAGTGGATTATAACAATGCTTTCGAAAGCTATAAAACAGCTCAGGATCTGATCCAGTTGTCTTCCAATATTTACCGTAAAGAGCAGATCAAGTTCAAAGAAGGATTGGGAAGCAGCTTTGATCTTCAGAATAGTGAAACGCAATTGTATGATTCCCAAACTAAATTGTACCAATCTGCAATCAGCTTAGTTCAGGCAAAAGTAGCTCTTGATAAAGCAAAAGGTGAATTATAACATTAAAAGCAAAAATAATAAACTATATATATGAAACCGAAAGGTTCATGTGATAACTAATAATAACAATTTCCCACATGAAAAAAATATTTCTTCCACTAGCATTACTACTTACCCTTGCAGCCTGCAAGAAGGATGAAGTACAAGATAAAACGCTGGAAGCGCTTATAAAAACCAAAGACGTGAAAGGTCTTCAGGCATACAAAGACCGTCAGAAAGCTAAAATGGACAGCCTTAACAATGTAATGGCTGAAGTAGATAAAAACCTTACAGCATGGGGAGTTAGCCAGACTACGGGATACGTTTCCGTGCTGAAACTACAACAGACTTCATTTGCCCACAATGTTGAGATCCAAGGGAATGTAACTACCGATCAGGATGTTACGATCCAACCGGATTTCAGTGGAGTACTGTCATTATATGTAAAAGAAGGACAGCGAGTAAACAGAGGACAGGTCATCGGTAGAATTGCAGACGGGGGACTGAACGACCAGTACAAGCAGGCTCAGATACAGGTAAGCTCTATGAATGCTCAGTTACAGATTGCGAAAACAGATGCTAATCTAAAGCGTATTGCTTACGAAAAGCAAGCCGCTCTTTGGAAACAGAAAATCGGTTCGGAATTCCAGTACCTTCAGGCTAAAGCAGCTTATGATGCAGCACAAAGACAGGTAGCCGCTTCTCAAAGTACTGTTTCAGCCACTCAGAAAGCTGCGGATGCTGTAAAATCTAACCTTGCGAAAACTGCTATTGTAGCACCATTTAGTGGAGTTATTGATAAAGTAATTACGCAAAACGGACAAGTGGTGGCTCCGGGAAGAGACATCGTGAAGCTGATCAGCTTAGGAATCATGCGTGTTGAAGCTAAAGTTCCTGAAACGTATTTAGCAAATATCAAACCTGGAACCAATGTAGACGTTGTTTTCCCTGCATTGAACAAATCCATCAAATCAAGCGTAAAATTAGTAGGGAATTATATCGATCCGGCTACCAGAACATTCATCATCCAGATTCCGGTTCCTAATGAAGGAGGATATATAAAACCAAACTTATTGGCCCAGATCAAGATCCAGGATTACCTGAATCCGTCTGCTATCCAGATTCCGGCTCAATATATTTATGATGATGCAGCACATAAAAGCTATGTATTTGTGGCTACCAACATCAACGGAGAAAATGGAGTTGCGAAAAAAGTATTCGTAGAAACAGGGCAGAAGTCGGAGAACAGTGTAGAGATTACAAGAGGCTTGAAAGCAGGAGATGTAGTCATTACAGATGGTTCTAAAAACCTTACAGAAGGACAGAAAGTAAAAATCTCTAAATAATTTGTAATAAATTAAAATTATGGGCGAAAATAAACACCACGAGAAAGAATCTTTCTTTTCCAGTTGGGCAGTAGACAATAGAACCACCGTATACGTACTTACTTTTTTGATCGTAGTTCTGGGGATTTTTGCATACATGTCCATGCCTAGAGAGAGCTTTCCGGAAGTGGTAGAAAATAAAATATATATTTCTTCCGTATACCCGGGTAACTCGGCGGAAGATGTTGAAAAACTAATTACCAAGGAGCTTGAAGATAAATTCAAGAACGTTTCGGGAGTAGATAAGGTAACTTCCAATTCATTTCAGGACTACTGCTTGATCACCGTAGAATTTAGTGAAGATGTACCTCTGGCTGAAGCTAAGCAAAGAATTAAAGATAAAGTAGATGAAGCCAAAGGAGACCAGGACTGGCCCACTGTGGATTCAGGATCAAAGGTTGAGCCAAGTGTTTTCGACCTGAATATCTCTGAAGAGATTCCTATTTTGAATATTAACCTGAAAGGGAATTATCCTAAGTTTACCTTAAGACAATATGCGGATGATATTAAAGATGACCTTGAAGACATTCCTGAGGTAAAAGATGCGGTGGTTTTAGGAGTGGATGATAATGAAGTGGAAGTGGCGTTGGATATCTATAAGATGAATGCGGCAGGAGTAAGCTTTGATGAAGTTATTAATGCCATCAGAAACGAAAATATTACGATTTCCGGAGGTAATCTGATTACGGAAGGGAACCGTGAAAACGTAAGGATCAAAGGCCAGATTTCAGAGCCTTCAGAACTGAATAACTTCCTGATTAAACCAGGAGTGAAAATCATGGATCTTGCTAAAGTAGAATTCAAAGAAAAAGAGAAAACTACTTATGCAAGAGAATCCGGAAAAGACGTAGTCATGATTAACCTGAGAAAAAGATCAGGAACAAATATGATTGCCGCCATTGAACAGGCAAAAGAGAAAATCGAAAAAGCAAAGGAAACGTATTTACCAAGCGACCTTGATAACTCTCTTACGTCTGACCAGTCTACCGACGTAGAGCACCAGGTAAACGAATTGGCTAACCACATCTTAATTGGGATCCTTTTAGTGATGTGCGTATTGAGCTTCTCAATGGGGCTTAAAAATGCTTTATTCGTAGGAACAGCGATTCCGCTCTCCATGTTGATTGCCTTTGCCGTCCTAAGTGCCTTTGGAGTTACCTTAAATACAATGGTACTCTTCGCAATGGTAATGGGACTCGGGATGTTGGTGGATGACGGAATTGTGGTGGTGGACAACGTTTACGCCAATATGGAGAAAGGGTACAAGAGGAGAGAAGCATCAAAATTCGGGATCGGTGAGATTGCTTTCCCGGTAATTACTTCTACCTTAACGACGGTTTGTGCCTTCTTACCGATGCTCATGTGGCCGGGAATTATGGGAGAATTCATGAAATATTTCCCGATTACGATTTCCGTTACCCTTTTGGCCTCATTGTTCGTGGCATTGATTATTAATGCTTCGATGACAGGAGGAGGAATGACGCTGGATAATAAAAATATCACTAAGCCGCAGGCTGTAAAATATTCGATTATTTTTGCCATTTTAGCAGTTGTTTTCGGCGTTTTAAGACTGGTTACAGGTGTTGAATATTTCCTTGCCGTAGTTACGCTTTCCGTATTAGCTATTGCTGCAATATGGTTATATAAAAACTTCTTCCACGATAGAATTGAGCATTTCCAATATACATTCTTCCCTAATCTGGCGAAGAGATACCAGAAATTCCTTAGAAATCTTTTACAGGGGAAAAAGCCGAGATATTGGTTTTTAGGAGTAGTAGGTGTACTTATATTTTCATTTGTTCTTTACGGAGCCATGATGGGAATCGGACGTTCCAAAGTCCTTTTCTTCCCGGAAAATATCCCTAAGCAGGTAATTGTGTATATGGAATATCCACAAGGAACGGATATTGCTAAAACCAATACCGCAACCAAGCAGGTGGAAGCTAAGATATTAAATGTTCTTAGACAATATAATGACAAAAAGACGGGTGAAAACTTCCTGGTTGAGTCAATGGTTACCCAGGTTGGAAAAGGAGCGATCAATCCACAGGTTGATGCCGGATCCGAAGCAGATACTCCGTTTAAATCAAAAATTACGATCACCTTCGTAGAATTTGCTAAACGTCACGGAGTAGATACGAGTGAGGTGATGGAAGAGATCAGAAAAGCGATTCCTAACATTCCGGGATTTACCTTTACCGTTGAAAAAGATGCGAACGGACCACCGGTAGGTTACCCTGTTTCCATAGAATTGAAGGGTGATGATTATGATGAACTATTGGGAGAAGCCCATAAGATGATCGAATATATCAACAAGCAGGGGATCAGTGGTATTGAAAAACTGCAATCGGATATTAATAAGGAAAGTCCGGAGCTTATTATAGATATCAACAGAGAGACTGCCGGAAATATGGGTGTTTCTACTGCTTATACGGGAATTACGCTTCGTAGAGCTTTATTCGGACAGGATATTTCCACTTTCAAAGATGTGAAGGATGATTATGATATTTCTGTAAGATTACAGCAGGATCAGAGAAGAAATACAAGTATATTGTTCAACCAGCCGATTACCCTTCAGGGACCAAACGGACCGGTTCTTGTACCGATGTCCACATTCTCTACGATGAAAGAAGAAAATACTTTCAACAAGATCAAGAGAAAGGATAATACAAGAACAATCATGGTGTACTCTAACGTATTGAAAGGATATAACGCCAACGAAATTGTTCAGAAGATCCAGGCTTCATTGAAAAGCTACAAAACTCCGGAAGGAATTACCTATAGCTTCGGTGGTGAGCAGGAAGAACAAGGGAAGAACATGAACTTCTTATTATTCGCTCTATTCCTGGCGATGGCATTGGTAACATCCATTATTGTATTCCAGTTTAACTCGATCTCGAAGACGTTGATCATTATGACAACCATCTTCCTGAGTTTTGCCGGTGTATTCCTTGGATTATCTATTTTCGGAATGGATTTCGTTATCCTGATGACAATGATGGGAATTATTTCCTTGGCAGGGGTTGTAGTGAAGAACGGTATCGTATTGATGGACTTCTTCGTTCTCAAACTCGATGAATTGGTTGCGAAGAAAGGAGTAGAAACTCACGATGACCTTGAACTTGAGGAAGTAAAAGAAATCATTATTGAATCTGGTAAAGAGCGTTTAAGACCGGTATTGTTAACCGCAACAACGGCGATCTTAGGATTAATTCCTTTGGCGGTAGGTCTGAACTTCGACGTATTTGCTTTCCTTACCACATTGAATCCACATTTCTCAGTAGGAGGGGATAACGTAATGTTCTGGGGACCATTAGCATGGACGATCATCTTCGGGTTATCATTCGCCACATTTCTTACCTTGATCATCGTTCCGGTAATGTTCTACATTATCTCTAAGAGAAAGATCAAAGCAAGAAGAAAGTATGTAGCTAAACATGCTCATGACGCAGAAAAAGATGCAGAAGAACAGGAGAGATTGAAAAAATTATATCCTGAAGAGTTTGAAGAATATCATAAGAAGAAAGATTTCGGGGCAGAACCGGAACCTGAAGCTTAATAGAAACCATAATTAACCGAAAAAGCGTATCATTTGATACGCTTTTTTATTTGTATACAGGGTGGAAAATAAAAAGACTTCCAGAATAAACTGAAAGCCTTTTGTATTTTTTTTATGAAATTTAATCTGCCATTACTTCACCGGACTTTCTGTAGACAAAACTTCCATAGATATGTCTTCTTGCAAAACGGCTCGGAGAATCTGCATTCACCATTTTGATATAAGTATTTCTCGGAACACCGATGTATTCATATATATTTCCGTTCAAATGCTGAACCGTAAGAACCGATTTCTCCATATAAAAGTCCTGAATATTCGATTTGGTAATGGTTTCCGTATATTCTTCCTTGAATTTTTCCTGCGTTTCAGGATTAATGCTTACCAAAAAATGATAGGCTTCAATTACAGATTTACTTTTTTCTTCTGCTTCCAGCTTTCCCGCTTCATCATTGATAAATTTATCAGGATGCGTATCTTTCATTGTATTCCTGTAAATGGTTTTCAGTTCCTTTAAAGTTACATTTTTATCAACCTCAAGAAGCTTTCTGTATTCACCTAATTTTTTCATAATGGATAATCCTTATTTCGGGGTGCAAAATTAAGCTTTTAAATTGGATAAACCGTAAGTTGTTCAGTATTAATTTATTTGAAAGGTAGTATTTTGTTTTCTATAGTGGATTTTTCACAAATTCTTCAGCTGACATTTTATATACTTTTTAATATTAGTCTAAATAATTTACATTCAACATTCCTGTTTTGAATTTTACTTTTATGGTATCTCCATTGTCATAATCAAAAATAGATTTTAGATTTTTCTTAATTCTTCTCTCATTTATTAAAAATAATTCATCATCATGTATACTATTTTTTCCTGCACTTAACCAGAAGACTTTATGATCTTTATGATGAATAACTTCAAAGGTTCTTACCCATTCTTTTTTCTCAGTTTTAGTATTAGCATAGAGTAAACATTTGTCAATGAGATTTTTAAAACCCATATAAAAAGCAATTCCAAAGAATAGAATATATGGAAGAGCATTAAGAGTTTGAGTAAAATTGAATTTTTTTTGCTTTAGAAAAAGAAGGACTACTATAAAAAGAGACAGCAATAGGGTATATTTCCATGAATACTCTTTGAATGATTTTATATCTGTTGACAAATATTTTGTTTTTATTGCGGGATCTAATAATAAGGCATTTACTAAAAAAAGTAAGGTAAGAAAGGCTATAGTTATGATTAAGGATTTTGATATTTTAGGCATTAGTAGTGTTTTAAAAAAATTACTGTTTTCTTTCAATTAATATTTGTCGAATAGCTTGTTTTGCTTCATCAGTAATATTTCCCTTTTGAAGTTTATCTTTTAAGGATTCATCATCTAAGTTTTCAAAACGTTTTTTAAAGATCTCAATTTGGCTACTTCTTCGATCTGCAATTTCTTCTTTTGTTGTTTCAAGCCATTTTTCTCTTAGATCAGAGATCATTTCGCCTTTTTTATAGACCAAAATAACAAAGAGGAGAAAATTCACTATATTAAAACCCATAAAACGTATATGAGAAGCATTATTAAAGCTGACCAGGTTTATTATTCCTATAGCTAACAAGAAAATCAATAAAATTGTGCTTAGCTGTGGGCGGAATATATACAATACTGAAACTAGTATTAGTCCAGCTATTCCCAAATTCAAAAAGATATCAGAATAAGGAATATTAATAAAAGAAAAAAGTATATTCAACCAGAGAAATGTTATGATCAGAATTTCAGTCCTTTGAAACAGTTTTGTCATTTTTTTTTCAAAATTTACTCCGGTCTCTGATAAACATACGTCAATTTAGCCCCTTTAATAAAATCCTCCAAAGAAGTTTTATCATTCGCTTCTTTATTGGTAAGCTCAATAAAATAAGTAAGCGTACTGGAAATTCTGTTATCTCTGCATTGGATTTTAAATCTTTTAACATGAGAATTAGCATTCAGAAAAGAAACTTCCGTGGTATTGTTTAATTTAATTCCGTTCACGTCAAAGCCTGCTTTCGGGTCTTTTTGAAGCTTCAAAAATCTTTTCTGGGTTTTATCTTCGGTCTCATCGAGGAATTTCTGCATCTGATAATCCGTTAAAAGCTGTGGATAAATCAAACCTTCTTTGAGCAGTAAAGTCGTGATTTTATCGGTTTTGTCATAGTAAATAACCTTATCATCAAACTGAAACAGCTTATCTTTTTCCGTTATTTTACCGTCAAATCTTTTGTAATTCTTCTTTTTGTAATCATTTTTAAAGTGCTCTGCAACAGCTTTGTCCTTAGTGCTCATGGTTTCTTTTTTCTGACTAAAGGCATTCACTGATAATAACAAACAAAGACTTAATGACAATAATGATTTCATAATTTTATTTTAATTTTTCTTTTAATAAATCCTGTAAAGCTTCATACAAATCCGGATAGGCAAATGTAAATCCGGTATCCTGAATTTTTTGTGAGGAAACCCTCGAACCTTTAAGCAATGCATCGGCCAATTCACCAAATAACAACCGCAAAACAAAAGCCGGTACATTAGGCATAAATAAAGGTTTTTTCAACACTTTAGCAATGTTCTTTGTTAAATTTTCATTGGTGGTATGCTGTGGTGAAGATGCGTTGTACGCACCTTTTACAGTGGGGTTTTCTAAGGCAAATTCATAAATAGAGCAAATATCTTTCACGTGAATCCACGGCATATATTGTTTTCCGCTGCCTAAAGGGGAACCAATTCCATATTGTATGGGCGGAAGTATTTTCTTTAAAGCACCGTCTTTTTCGGAAAGAACAACGGCAGTTCGTATTTTCACCACTCTTTCAGCCACATTTTCTTCCAGGAATTTGTCTGCTGACTGTTCCCAGAGTACCACAACTTCACTTAGGAAATCATTTCCGGGTGGATCTTCTTCCGTATAAATTTTCTCAGTGGTTTCCGTGCCATAAACATTGATTCCTGAAGCAGAAATAAACGATTTAAGCTTGATATTTTTCTTTTTCAGCGTGTCTAAAATCAATTGGGCAGAATCTACACGGCTTGAAATCAATTCCTTTTTACGCTCATCGGTCCAGCGTTTTTCTGAAATATTGGCTCCGGCTAAGTGAATAATATGTTGTACATTTTCAAAGGCAGATTCATCAATGGTCTTTTGATGAATATCCCATTCATATTCATTACTTTGATGCTTTTTCCGGGTTAAAAATCGTACACTGTATTTTGTATCAATCTTTTTTGATAGTTCCTGTGCAAGCATTCCACCGGCGCCGGTAATTAAAACAACCTCTTTCATACTCATGAATTCAAAATTATTTATGCCTGATTTTTGACGATCAGAACGAAATCATCTTCCAAAAGTTTATACCCGTAATCATAGATGAATTTATATTCGGAACCGTTTTTATACACTTTCAGATTCGTAAAGAAATCAAAATCAAAACCCAAGCCATCCATCTTGGATTTGGCAATTTTAGTTTTGCCGTCAATATTTATTTCCCGGAGGATACGATAATTTTTGCGGAGCTTGTTATTAATATTCCGCATCAGATTGGTAGAAT
>NZ_BAAFHL010000030.1:0-35992 GCF_042849955.1 Chryseobacterium barbadense | reverse complement strand
CCCATCAACTGAACAATAATAGAAGCAGAAATATAAGGCATGATTCCTAACGCCATTACGGAAGCGTGGCTGAATGCTCCCCCCGTAAATGACGAAAGCAAGCCAAGAAGACCTGCTCCTTGCTTGTTTCCGCCTTGATTTTTATAATGCTCTAAGAGATCTCCTACTTCTGCAAGGTTAATTGCTGGTAGAGAGATATAAGATGCGAATCTATACACAAGGATAATACCTAACGTAAAAAGAATTTTATCTCTTAATTCCTTTAGGCTCCAAATATTTTTGAGGGTTTGTATAAATTCTTTCATTAGTAATTATTATAAGGTAATTGCTTTTCCACCTGCTTTAGCAATAAGCTCTTCAGCAGATTTAGTGAATTTGTCAGCTGAGATTGAAACCGCAGATTTCAATTCTCCTCTACCCATAATTTTCACTAATTCGTTTTTAGAAGCTAAACCGTTTGCTACCAAAACATCTTTCGTGATCTCACCTGTAATAGATTTGTTCTCGATTAAAGTTTGGATAGAATCCAGGTTGATCGCTCTAAACTCTTTTCTGTTTACATTTTTGAATCCGAATTTCGGTAATCTTCTTTGTAAAGGCATCTGACCTCCTTCAAAACCGATCTTCTGAGAATAACCAGCTCTTGATTTCTGTCCTTTGTGTCCTTTTGTAGAAGTACCACCTTTTCCACTACCTTGTCCTCTACCAATTCTTTTTGAATTGAAAGTAGATCCTGCAGCTGGCTTTATGTTGTTTAAATTCATTTTTTTATTGATTTAAAGATTAAATAATTTAAAGATTAAAAAATTCCGACTAAAATAGAAAGAATATTTTAATCTTTTAATCTTTGAATTTTTTAATTATTTCTGAACTTCAAGTAAGTGACTAACTGCAGCTATCATTCCTAAGATAGAAGGAGTAGCTTCGTGTTCTACAACTTGGTGAAGTTTCTTAAATCCTAATGCTTCAAGCGTTCTCTTTTGGGTTTTTGTTCTTCCAATAGCGCTTCTTACTTGTTTTACTTTAATTGTTGCCATTGTTTTGTATATTAACCGTTAAACACTTTAGTTAGAGAAACTCCTCTCATTCTAGCGATCTCTTCAGGTCTTCTGATATCCAATAACGCTTTGAAAGTAGCTTTCACCACGTTGTGAGGGTTAGAAGATCCTTTAGATTTTGAAAGGATATCGTGAATACCAGCAGATTCCAATACTGCTCTTACCGCACCTCCGGCGATAAGCCCTGTACCGTGAGAAGCAGGTCTTAAGAAGATATCTGCACCACCGTATCTAGCAGTAGTTTGGTGAGGAATGGTGTGGTTCATTACAGGAACTTTCACAAGGTTTTTCTTAGCATCTTCAACCGCTTTAGCAATTGCAGAAGCAACTTCCTTAGATTTTCCTAAACCGTAACCGATCACTCCGTCTTCGTTACCTACCACTACGATAGCAGAAAATCCGAAAGCTCTACCTCCTTTAGTTACTTTTGTTACTCTGTTAACAGCTACGAGACGATCTTTTAATTCTAATCCTCCCGGTTTTACTCTTTCTATATTATCTAGTCCTAACATATTTCCGAAATTTTTATGATTAGAATTTAAGTCCTCCTTCTCTCGCACCATCAGCCAGAGCCTTAACTCTTCCGTGATATACGAATCCGTTTCTATCAAACACTATATTTTCGATTCCTGCAGCGATAGCTTTAGCAGCGATAGCTTTACCTACAGCAGCAGAAACTTCAGTTTTAGTTCCGTTAGCATCTACACCTTTCTCTCTAGAAGAAGCTGATACTAATGTTTTTCCACTGTTATCGTCGATTAACTGAGCGTAAATTTCCTTATTACTTTTATATACAGATAATCTTGGCAATTCAGAAGATCCAGAGATTTTTCCTCTTACTCTTCTTTTGATTCTTATTCTTTTTTCTAATTTACTTAATGCCATTTTCTTATAATTTATTAAGCAGATTTACCAGCTTTACGTCTAACATTTTCACCAACGAATCTTACACCTTTTCCTTTGTATGGTTCAGGCTTTCTGAAAGAACGGATCTTTGCAGTTACCATTCCCAGAAGTTGCTTGTCATGAGACGTTAAAGTAATAATTGGGTTTTTACCTTTTTCAGTCAATGTATCTACTTTCACTTCACCAGGAAGCTCTAATACGATACCGTGAGAGAATCCTAAAGCCAACTCAAGTTTTTGTCCTGAGTGAGAAGCTCTGTATCCTACCCCTACTAATTCTAATTGTTTTGTGAATCCTTCAGATACACCTACAATCATATTATTGATCAACGCTCTGTATAAACCGTGAAGCGCCTTGTGTTGCTTAGAATCAGATGGTCTGTTTACATTCAGTTCTCCATCTTTTTGTTCTAAAGTAATTCCTGCTGTAAGCTCCTGAGAAAGTTCTCCTTTTGGACCTTTTACAGTTACCACACCTTCATTTTCAGTGATTGTAACTCCTGCTGGAATTGTTATAATTGCTTTACCAATTCTTGACATTTTCCTTTGATTAAAAATTAATAAACATAGCAGATTACTTCACCGCCTACTTTCTCTTCTCTAGCTTTCTTGTCAGTCATTACTCCTTTAGAAGTAGAGATGATAGAAATACCCAAACCGTTTAGTACTCTTGGAAGTTCAGTAGAACCTTTGTACTGTCTTAAACCTGGTCTCGAAGCTCTTTGAATAGACTTAATAGCAGGTTTGTTGGTTTGCTTATCGTACTTTAAAGCGATTTTGATCGTTCCTTGAACAGCGTTATCTTCAAACTTGTAGTTTAAGATATACCCCTGATCAAATAAGATCTTAGTAATCTCCTTTTTGATTTTCGATGCAGGAATTTCCACCACTTTGTGGCCTGCGCTTTGTGCGTTCCTTACTCTTGTTAGGAAATCTGAAATTGGATCTGTTACCATTTTTCTTTTATAAATTATTGGTTAAAGACAATCAGTATTGTAAAGACTTGAAGAGTAAAATATCAGACTTCAGAAAATCTTAGGTCTGATATTTTTTATCTTTAGTATCTGAACAACTTAATTGTCCGGATTAATTAGTAATTATTACCAACTAGCTTTTTTAACTCCCGGGATAAGACCGTTGTTTGCCATTTCTCTGAAAGTTACTCTGGAAATACCGAACGTTCTCATATATCCTCTTGGTCTACCTGTTAACTTACATCTGTTGTGCAATCTTACAGGAGAAGCATTTTTAGGAAGTTTTTGTAGTGCTTCGTAATCACCAGCTTCTTTCAAAGCTTGTCTTTTCGCAGCATATTTAGCAACTAGTGCTTCTCTTTTGCGCTCACGCGCTTTCATTGATTCTTTAGCCATTTCTTAGTTCTTTTTAAATGGTAAACCGAAGTGAGTTAATAATGCTTTAGCTTCTTTATCTGTTTTCGCGGTAGTAACGAAAGTGATGTCCATCCCCTGGATTTTTTTCACTTTGTCGATAACGATCTCAGGGAAGATGATCTGCTCAGTGATCCCTAAGTTGTAGTTTCCTCTACCATCGAAACCATCAGCTTTAATACCAGAGAAATCTCTGATACGTGGCAATGCAGAAGAAGTTAATCTGTCTAAGAACTCATACATTTTATTAGCTCTCAAAGTAACTTTTGCACCTACCGGCATTCCTTTTCTCAATTTGAAAGCAGCTTCGTCTTTCTTAGAGATTGTACCAACAGCCTTTTGACCAGTGATATTGGTAAGCTCTTCTACAGCATAATCGATGATTTTTTTATCAGCAGTAGCGTCTCCTAAACCTTGAGATAAAATAATTTTCTCAAGTTTTGGTACTTGCATTACTGATTTGTATCCGAATTCTTCCATCATTGCTGGAACAATCGTTTCTTTATATGCTTTTTTGGGTCTTGCTATATATTCCATGTGTTCTTAAAAATTATAAAGTTTCACCCGTTTTCTTATTGATTCTTACCTTCTTATCTCCTTCAGTTTTGTAACCTACTTTGATAGCTTTTCCGTCTTTACCAACTAAAGCTACGTTTGAGATATGAATAGAAGCTTCTCTTTCAACGATTCCTCCTTGAGGGTTAGAAGCTGAAGGCTTAACGTGCTTTTTGATGATGTTAAGTCCTGCTACAACAACTCTTGGGTCTTTTCCTTCTTTTTTGATCACTTCAATAACTTCACCTGTCTTACCTTTGATCTCTTTCTTACCAGTAGTAATGATGACGTTATCTCCTCTTTTTATTTTTAACTTTGACATTTTCTTTTAAAAATTTTAAAAATTAAAGTACTTCAGGAGCTAATGAAATGATTTTCATATATTCTTTGTCTCTCAACTCACGAGCAACCGGTCCGAAAACACGAGTTCCTCTCATTTCTCCCGCTGCGTTTAGCAATACACAAGCATTGTCTTCGAATTTGATGTATGAACCATCTTTTCTTCTTACTGCTTTTTTAGTTCTTACTACTACAGCTTTAGATACCTGACCTTTTTTAGCGTTTCCTGATGGTGTAGAATCTTTGATAGTAACAACGATTTTATCACCAACTGAAGCATATCTTCTTCTGGTTCCTCCCAGAACTCTGATAACTAATACTTCTTTAGCACCTGTGTTATCAGCAACTTTTAATCTTGATTCTGTTTGTAACATTATTACTTAGCTTTTTCAATGATTCTTACTAATCTCCATCTCTTGTTCTTGCTCAAAGGTCTAGTTTCTTGGATCAAAACTGTATCTCCTTCGTTGCATTCGTTGTTTTCGTCGTGTGCAGTATATTTTTTCGTTTTCAATACGAATTTACCGTACATCGGGTGTTTCATTCTCATCGTTTCACTAACAACAATGGTTTTTTCCATTTTATTGCTGGAAACAACTCCGATTCTTTCTTTTCTTAAATTTCTTTCCATTGTAAAATGAAATTATTGTTTGTTAGTTAACTCAGTATTTAGTCTTGCGATTGTTTTTCTCAAATCTCTGATTTGGATCGGGTTTTCAATTGGGCTGATTGCATGAGCCAATTTCAGTTTAGAATATTGAGCTTTTGCTTCAGTTAATTGTGCTTGAATATCACCCGCGCTTAAATTTTTAATATCAGCTTTTTTCATTGTATTCAAAGATTATAGAGGTTTAACAAAATCGTTAGCAACTACGAATTTAGTAACTACTGGTAATTTTTGTGCGGCAAGTCTAAGAGCTTCTTTCGCTACTTCGTAAGGTACTCCTCCAACTTCGAACATAATTTTACCTGGTTTTACTACAGCTACCCAATATTCCACAGCACCTTTACCTTTACCCATCCTTACTTCAGCTGGTTTTTTAGTAATTGGTTTATCCGGGAAGATTTTGATCCATAGCTGACCTTCTCTCTTCATATATCTTGTCGCAGCGATACGCGCAGCTTCAATTTGTCTTGCAGTGATCCAAGCTCCTTCTATAGCTTTGATTCCGAAAGTTCCGTAAGCGAGTTGATTACCTCTCTGGGCATTCCCCTTCATCTTCATCTTATGAACTCTACGGAATTTGGTTCTTTTTGGTTGTAACATAATTTCTTAAATTTTAGATTTTAGAATTTAGATTTTAAAAAAGTAACGGTAATTTAAAAACTATCCTCTAAAATTTTATTAATTATTTTTTTTATCTCTTGAAGGTCTTCTGTTATCTCTATCTCCTCTGTTTCCACCTCCTGAAGGTCCTTTTTTCTGTTGTCCCACTAGTGGAGAAAGTTCTCTTTTACCGTAAACTTCCCCTTTCATGATCCAAACTTTTACCCCTAGCTTACCATACTGAGTTAAAGCTTCAGCAATGTGATAATCGATATCCGCTCTGAAAGTAGACAATGGGATTCTTCCTTCTTTGAAAGATTCACTTCTTGCCATTTCAGCTCCGTTCAATCTACCAGAGATTTGAACTCTGATACCTTCACCACCCATTCTCATTGTTCCAGCCATTGCCATTTTAACAGCTCTTCTATAAGAAATTCTGTTTTCAATTTGCTTAGCGATGCTGTCAGCCACTAATACTGCGTCAAGTTCAGGTCTTTTGATTTCGAAGATGTTGATTTGAATATCCTTTTTAGTCAATTTCTTCAACTCTTCTTTCAATTTATCAACTTCCTGACCTCCTTTACCGATGATTAATCCCGGTCTAGCAGTAGTGATAGTAACTGTTACTAATTTTAATGTTCTTTCAATATAAATTTTTGAAATACCACCTTTAGATAATCTAGCTTCAAGGTATCTTCTGATTTTGTAGTCTTCAGCGATTCTGTCTCCATAATCGTTTCCGCCAAACCAGTTAGAATCCCATCCTCTGATGATACCTAATCTGTTACCAATTGGATTTGTCTTCTGTCCCATACCTTGATTAATTTTCTTTATTACCTAAGATTAATGTAACGTGGTTAGATCTTTTTCTGATTCTATACCCTCTACCTTGCGGCGCTGGTCTTAGTCTCTTCAATTGTCTTGCACTATCCACAAAAATTTCTTTAACGATAAGGTTAGCTTCCTCGATGTCAGCTCCTTCGTTTTTCACTTGCCAGTTAGCAATTGCAGAAAGAAGTAATTTTTCTAATTTGTTAGAAGCCTCTTTCTTAGAATATTTAAGGATATAAAGTGCTTTATCTACCTGCTCTCCTCTAATGATATCAGCAACTAATCTCATTTTTCTTGGAGAAGAAGGGCAGTTGTTTAATGAAGCTTTAACAACGTCTTTGTTAGCTTCTTTTCTTGCGATTGCGCTATCTTGTTTTCTTGATCCCATGATTATCTGCTTCCTTTGTTTTTGTTACCACCATGACCTCTGAAAGATCTTGTTGGAGAAAATTCGCCTAACTTGTGACCAACCATGTTTTCTGTAACGTATACAGGGATAAAAGATTTCCCGTTGTGTACAGCAATAGTTTGTCCTACGAAGTCCGGAGAGATCATAGATGCTCTAGACCAAGTTTTGATAACTGTCTTCTTACCAGACTCTATATTTGCCTGAACCTTCTTATCTAAAGTATGATGAATGAACGGTCCTTTTTTAAGTGATCTTGCCATAATTATTTTCTTTTAGATACGATGTAACGGTTAGACACTTTGTTTTTCTTTCTAGTTTTGTAACCTTTAGCCGGTTTACCGTTTCTAGATCTTGGGTGACCTCCAGAAGAACGTCCTTCACCACCACCCATCGGGTGATCTACAGGGTTCATTACTACCGCTCTTGTTCTTGGTCTTCTACCTAACCATCTGCTTCTACCAGCTTTACCTGATACAGTTAATTGGTGATCAGAGTTAGAAACTGAACCAATCATAGCCATACATTCAGTAAGGATCATTCTGGATTCTCCTGAAGGCAATTTGATGATGGCATATTTTCCGTCTCTTGAAGTTAATTGAGCTGAAGAACCAGCACTTCTTGCTAAAATAGCACCTTGACCAGGCTTCATTTCGATACAAGAAATTACAGTACCCAATGGAATGTGTTTCAATTTCATTGCATTCCCTACGTTTGGTTCTACGTTCTCTCCTGAAACCACTTTTTGATCAACTTTGATACCGTTTGGAGCGATGATGTATCTCTTCTCTCCGTCTGCGTACTCTAATAAAGCGATAAATGCAGTTCTGTTTGGATCGTATTCTACAGATTTTACAGTGGCTTCAACGTTTGCTTTGTTTCTTTTGAAGTCAATAATTCTGTATTTCTTTTTGTGTCCACCTCCGGTGTAACGCATGGTCATTTTACCTGTTTGGTTACGTCCACCTGACTTTTTAATACCAACTGTAAGAGATTTCTCTGGTTTGTTGGTAGTAATTTCCTCAAAATTGTTTACAATTCTGAATCTCTGTCCCGGGGTGATAGGTTTTAATTTTCTAACAGACATTACTATTATTTATAATTAATAATTAATTTACAGCAAAAATATCGATAACCTCACCTTCAGCAAGTTTGATTACCGCTTTTTTCAATTTGTTCGTCTTTCCTACTTGAAGACCTTTCTTTGTATATTTCGCAGATACCTTAGGAGCATAAATCATTGTATTTACGTCTGCTACTTTTACACCATAAGCCGCTTCTACAGCCTTCTTAATCTGGATTTTATTCGCCTTAGTATCTACCAAGAAAGAATAAGAACCTCTTAAATCTGTAAGGTAATTAGCCTTTTCTGAAATAACTGGTTTAATAATAATAGACATGATTTATTTCTTTAAATTTTCCTGGAATTTTTCAACTGCACCTTCGAAGAATACGATCTCACCTGCATTTACTAAGTCGTAAGAACTGATCTCGTTGAAGTTCATTACTTTAGTTTTAGGTAAGTTTCTTGAAGATAAATATACATTCTTGTTAGCTTCAGGAAGAACGAATAAAGATTTTTTACCGTTAAGTTCCAATGCATTCAATACATTGATGAAATCTTTAGTCTTAGGAGCGTTCAAGCTCATATCTTCTAAAACTCTGATGCTGTTGTCTCTCATTTTCTGAGATAAAACAGATTTTTTAGCTAATCTCTTAAGAGCTTTGTTCAATTTGAATCTGTAGTCTCTTGGTTTTGGTCCGAATACTCTACCTCCACCTCTGAAAACCGGAGATTTGATATCCCCGTATCTAGCAGAACCAGATCCTTTTTGCTTCTTAAGTTTTTTAGTAGAAGCAGTAATTTCGCTTCTTTCTTTTGCTTTATGAGTACCTTGTCTCTGAGCAGCAAGATACTGTTTAACTTCTAAGTAAACCGCATGCTGATTTGGCTCAATTCCGAATACTGATTCGTCTAGAGTTACTTTTCTTCCGGTCTCTTTTCCTGATGTATTTAATACTACTAGTTCCATTTTCTGATAATTACATAAGAATTTTTAGCTCCCGGAACAGCACCTTTTACTACTAAAAGATTTTGTTCTTGATCCACTTTTAATACCTGAAGGTTTTGAACAGTTACCTGCTTACCTCCCATTCTTCCAGCCATTCTCATCCCTTTGAATACTCTTGAAGGGTCTGAACCAGCACCGATAGAACCTGGAGCTCTAAGTCTGTTGTGCTGACCATGAGTTGCCTGCATTACACCTCCAAATCCGTGTCTTTTAACAACACCTTGGAAACCTTTACCTTTAGAAGTACCTGTTACGTCAACGAATTCACCTTCAGCGAATAAGTTTACAGTTACCTCTTCTCCTACTTTTACTTCATCAACAAATTCTCTGTAGAATTCAACCAATTTAGCTTTAGGAGCAGAACCAGCCTTTTTAAAATGACCAGCTAACGCTTTACCAACGTTCTTCTCACTCTTGTCATCGAAACCTAATTGAACAGATTTGTATCCGTCTTTTTCTAAGGTTCTGACCTGTAAAACCGAGCATGGACCAGCTTGGATAACTGTACAAGGAATGTTTTTTCCTTCTTCGTTAAACAAAGATGTCATACCGATTTTTTTACCAATAATACCTGACATTGTTTATATTATAATAAAATTTATCCTTTATTTATCATCATTTCAAAGAGGTCTAAAGCAATTTCTACTTTTGATATAGGCATACTACGCCCCTAAAATGAGTGTGCAAATTTATGAATAATTTTACAACTGACAAATATTTACAGCAAAATATTTTGATTTTTAATCAATTAGATCATTTTAGAAAAATTCAGGTGAAATTTCCCGAAAAAAATTTTGGATTGTAAAAAAATTTAAAACCGAATGTTTTAATTAACAATTACATCCACTCCAATTTCTTCAAGCCTCATTTTATCTTCCTCCAAAATATCCTTATCCGTAATCAAATAATCCATTTTATCCAAGTCAGCAATTTTACCGAAGCCTTTTTTATTTAATTTGGAAGAGTCTGCAAGGATCACCACTTTATCGGAACAATCGATCATTAATTGATTGAGGTGAGCTTCTGCCGCATTGGATGTACTTAAGCCGAAATCCATATCGATTCCGTCTACACCAAGGAATAGTTTGTTGCAGGAAAATTGTTTAAGAATCGTTTCGGAAATGGACCCGACAATAGAAGTTGAGCTTTTTCTCACCTCACCTCCCAATTGTATGATATTAATATGAGGATTATTGCAAAGCTCGATAGCAACTCTTAAAGAAGAGGTCAGAACCGTTAAAGGCCCAAAATTAACCAGCATTCTCGCCAGATAGTGCATCGTAGTCCCGGAAGCCAGGATAATGCAGTCATTTTCCTGAATTAAAGACAAAGCCGCTTTTGCGATGTTCTGTTTCGCTTCTACGTTGATGTTTTCCTTTTCATCTACATTCTTTTCATAGGCGTATCTTACATGTTTACTTGCCCCGCCATGATTCCGGAAAAGCAGCCCTAAGCTTTCGAGATAATTCAGATCCTTTCGAATCGTAACCGACGAAACATTAAATTTTTCACACAGATCCTGAACGAGTACATAGTCTTTCTCATACAGTTCTTTCAGTATATCGTTGTGTCTCGCCAGTAGTTTTTCCATTCCTTTTCGTTTCATCAAAAATAGCATTTTTATTTAGATTCGAAAAATTTCATTTATTTTCTTTTATATTTCGTTTTAAATTTTATACTTTTGAAAACGAAACATAACGAAATATTATGAAACGAAATGAAGAACTCACTAAACTAACCTCCGTTAAGGAATGGGACTTTATTGTTATTGGGGGCGGAGTAAGCGGTTTGGGTTCAGCATTGGATGCAGTAAGCAGAGGATTCAAAACATTATTGCTGGAATCGCATGATTTTGCAAAAGCCACTTCCAGCAGAAGCACCAAACTGGTGCATGGCGGGGTGCGGTATTTAGCACAGGGTGATATCGGTTTAGTAAGGGAAGCATTGAAAGAAAGAGGATTGTTGGCTAAAAATGCAGCCCATGTGGTTAAAAATCAATCTTTCATTATCCCCAACTATACCTGGTGGGGAGGAATGTATTATAAAATAGGGCTTTCCATTTATGATTTCCTGTCAGGAAAGCTAAGTTTAGGGAAAACCAAATACATCAGCAAAGCAAAAACTGTGGAAAAGCTTCCCACTATTGAGCAAAAAAACCTCACAAGCGGAGTAGTTTATCAGGATGGCCAGTTTGATGATGCCCGCTTAGCGATTAATCTTACCCAGACGATTATTGAAAAAGGAGGAAGCGCAGTTAATTACCTTAAAGTAATCAACCTGCTTAAAAACAGCTCTAATAAAATCATAGGTGTTGTTGCGGAAGACCAATTCACCAGACAGCAATATAGCATTTATACAAAAGTGGTTATTAACGCAACCGGCGTCTTTACGAATGACATATTAAATATGAATAACCCGAAACATGGGAAATTTGTCGTTCCAAGCCAGGGGATTCATCTGGTTTTAGATAAATCATTCCTGAAAAGTGATGATGCCATTATGATCCCTGAAACTTCAGACGGAAGGGTTTTGTTTGTCGTTCCGTGGCATGACAGAGTTTTGGTGGGAACAACCGATACTTTATTGGAAAACGAAAGTTTTGAACCAAGGGCGCTGGAAGAAGAGATCAGCTTCGTTTTAAATACGGCAAGACAATATTTGGCAAAAAAACCAATCCGGGAAGATGTGAAATCCGTATTTGCGGGACTTCGCCCTCTTGCAGCCCCGAAAGACGGAAGCAAAAACACCAAAGAAGTTTCGAGAAGCCATAAAGTTGTGACTTCCGATACCGGCTTGATCTCCATTATCGGCGGAAAATGGACCACTTACCGTAAAATGGCGGAAGATACCATTAATGAAGCCATGAGAGTTCATCATTTAGGAATTACAACTTCTAAAACAGAACATCTTTCGATTCATGGAAACGTAAAACCAGAAACAGTTGACAGGTCCAGCCATCTCTATGTTTATGGTTCAGACATTCCGGCCATCAAAGCCCTGCAAGAGAGTAATGCTGAATATTCAGAAAAAATACACCCTGATCATCCATTTACAGTAGCGGAAGCTGTTTGGGCTATCCGGAACGAAATGGCAGAAACCATCGAGGATATTTTAGCCCGAAGAGTACGTCTACTATTTTTAGATGCGAGAGCAGCGATCGACAGTGCACACAAAATAGCTGCTATCATTGCTAAAGAAAACGGCCATTCCGAAGAATGGGCCCATGAACAGGAAAAAGAATTTGTTGAACTGGCTAAAGGATATTTATTAACGCCTTATTCTCCAAGATCCATCTAACTCTAATAATGCCACAATGAGTGAAAAGTTAATTCTCGCTTTGGACCAAGGTACGACTTCGTCGAGAGCCATCTTATTTAATCACAGCGGAGAAATCGAATATATTTCTCAGAAGAATTTTGAACAGATATACCCTACTCCGGGCTGGGTAGAGCATGATCCTAATGAAATCTGGTCTTCCCAGATTTCCGTTGCAGCAGAAATCATTGCCAAAGCAGGAATCTCAGGAAGAGAAGTGGCCGCCATCGGCATTACCAACCAACGAGAGACTACCGTTGTTTGGGATAAAGAAACCGGAGAAGCCGTTTACAATGCGATCGTCTGGCAGGACAGAAGAACTTCCAAATATTGTGATGAATTAAAAGAACAGGGGCATGCAGAAATGATCAAAGAAAAAACAGGCCTGGTATTAGACGCCTATTTTTCGGCTACAAAACTGAAATGGATTCTGGATCATGTGGAAGGAGCAAGAGAGAAAGCGGAAGAAGGAAGATTATGTTTCGGGACTGTAGACACTTTTCTGGTATGGAAGCTGACCCGTGGAAAAATGTTTATTACCGATGTTTCGAACGCAAGCAGAACCATGCTTCTGAATATCCATACATTAGAGTGGGACAATGATTTATTAGAATTATTCAATATTCCAAGGGCTATTCTTCCGGAAGTAAAACAAAGCAGTGAAATTTACGGCGAAACAGCCACCACCCTCTTCTCTACAAAAATTCCGATCGCAGGAATAGCGGGAGATCAGCAGGCTGCTTTATTCGGACAGATGTGTACCCAGCCGGGAATGGTAAAAAATACATACGGGACAGGATGCTTCCTTTTAATGAATACCGGAAAAGAAGCTGTAGCCTCAAAAAATAATTTATTAACCACTGTTGCCTGGAAAATTAATGGCAATGTGAATTATGCGTTGGAAGGAAGCGTATTCGTAGGCGGCGCAGCCATCCAATGGTTGAGAGATGGTTTGAAATTAATTAATTCTGCGGAAGAGATTAATGATCTGGCCCAAACCGTTGAAGATAATGGCGGAGTATATTTTGTTCCTGCATTGACAGGTTTAGGGGCTCCTCATTGGGATCAATACGCTCGCGGAACTATTGTGGGAATCACCCGTGGAACAACGAACGGACATATTGCAAGAGCAACACTGGAAGGAATTGCCTTTCAGGTGTATGATATCGTGAAAGCGATGGAAGCGGATTCCGGAACGGAAAGCTTTGAATTGAGAGTGGATGGCGGTGCTTCTGCGAGTGATCTTTTAATGCAGATCCAATCTGATTTATTCGGGTTTAAAATCACAAGACCAAAAACATTGGAAACAACAGCTTTAGGAGCTGCCTATCTGGCCGGCCTGGCGGTGGGGTACTGGAAAAGCATTGATGAGATACAGTCTCAATGGATTGTTGACAAAGATTTCCATCCACAATTGGAAAAAGAGAAAGCTGAGAAAATGATCAATACCTGGAGCAAGGCTGTTCAGCGTTCTCAAAGTTGGATAGAAGATTAATGACTTCACAAAAAATACAATATGACTCCATTTATAGCAGAAATAATCGGAACCTTGCTTCTGATCTTATTAGGAAACGGTGTTGTAGCCAATGTAGTCCTGAAAGGGACCAAAGGCAACAATTCCGGATGGATTGTAATTACTACAGCCTGGGCATTGGCTGTTTTCATAGGGGTAACCATTGCAGGACCTGTCAGCGGGGCACATTTAAATCCGGCGGTAACTTTAGGTCTGGCTATAGCCGGAAAATTTTCATGGGACCTAGTACCTTCTTATATGGCAGCACAGATGATCGGTGCGATGTCCGGAGCCTTTTTGGTTTGGCTGTTCAATAAAGATCATTTTGCCATTACCGAAGATGAAGGGGCAAAACTGGCATGTTTCAGTACGGGTCCAGCTATCAGGAAACCCATTTCAAATCTGATCAGCGAGATCATCGGGACTTTTGTATTGGTATTTGTGATTTTCCATTTCGCAGATCCAAGCCTTACCCTAAGCAATGATCCAACTGCTAAAATAGGATTAGGAACAGTAGGAGCTTTACCTGTTACGTTTTTAGTCTGGGCAATTGGGCTGTCTCTAGGAGGCACAACGGGCTATGCCATTAACCCGGCAAGAGATCTGGGCCCAAGGATCATGCATTCTATTCTGCCGGTAAAAGGAGGCAGTGACTGGAGCTATGCATGGATACCTATTGCGGGACCTCTTTTAGGTGCAACTATTGCCGCATTATTATATGGAGTTTTAAACTAAAACAATTACTGTTTACACAATAGCATTGGCTTTTTTTATAAACATCCTTAAAAATAATTACCGTAATTCTACGATTTAATTTTTGCTCAGATATTATTAATTTTGAGAAAAATTACTTATGAAAAATATTTTCAGTCTACTTATTTTCTGCATCAGCATGATGGCTTTTGCACAGTCCGGAGCACCGTTCACAGGAAGAAGAGATTTTAATGTCGAACCGGGTGCAAGCGGTTCCGGAACTCCTGCCTACTACCTTGAGGTAAAAAGTAATGGTGATGTTCATTTTGGTTTTCTTCAGATCAATCAGGCCGACGGAACAGAAACCAGAGAAGAAATCAACGCCGGAAAATACAATCCAAAGGTAATGAAAGTTCATTTCAAGACATACAATGAAACGTTCTATGTGAAATTCGACAAGGAAAAAATTTATCTTACAGACGAAAATGGAAGTATAAAAAAATCTGAGGACTGTTGCCCCGTTTCGGAAATGAGTAAAGGAAGCTGCACCTGCGAAAGTATATTCTACAGATAATGAAAGTACTTCCGTTTTTACTTTTTCTTTTATGCCTAACTTCTTGTCGAGATACTGAAAACCATCCCTACACTTTTTACTATTGGAAAACACATCTCTTATTAAACCCTGAAGAGAAAAAGGTATTAGATCAGGCCACCGCCCCTTATTTGTACACCCGCTTTTTTGACGTGGATAAAGTGAACGGGAAGTTTCAGCCTGTTGCCGTTATTACAAAGGACCAGAGTTTCAGGAGCGATAAGCAAATTGTTCCCACTGTTTTTATTACAAATCAGACTTTCCTGAATATTACTGAAGGGGAGATTAAATTCCTTGCTCAAAACATTCATGCGCTAATCCAAAAGAAAACAAAAGAGTATGGATTGAAAGTTACTAATGAAATTCAGATTGATTGTGACTGGACCGGCGGAACACGTACCGATTACTTCATATTCTTGAAGGAATTAAAAAAAATTTCAGGAAAAGAAATTACGTGTACCCTTCGGCTTCATCAGGTAAAAGATAAAAACCTGACCGGAGTTCCTCCGGTAGAAAAAGTATATCTGATGTGCTACTCTACTTCTTCCCCATTGGAAACGTCAGATAGGAATTCCATCTTAGATGTCAATATTCTGAAAAGTTATCTCGCCAGGCTGGAGGATTATCCCATTAAAAAAATTGAGGTTGCTCTTCCCATTTATTCATGGGGAATTGTCACCAACCATTTGGGAAAGCATAAGCTCATTAATGCTTTATCTCTTAAGGATCTTAATAACCCTGCTTTTAAAAGAACAGCTGATGATGAAGTGATCATTACCAAAGACGGTTTTTACTTCGGAAATTTTTTGAATAAAGGTTTCACCATTAAAGTAGAAGAAATTGCAGAAAGTCAGCTGAAAGACGTCATTGGTTTCCTGAATAAAAAAATACCCCATTTTACGATTATATATTATCAATTAGATAGTAAATTTGTATTCAACCGCAACCTTGAAAAGTTGTAAGTCACCTACAAACAAAACTAATATGAAAAAACACATTCTTTCACTGGCGATTCTATCGCTTTTGTATACAAAAACAAATGCCTGTGCATGGGCCGACCCGGACTATGACTATTTCAACCTGTTTACCCAGACGATCATTAAGGATAAGTCTTATCTTCCTTTTCTTCATAGCTATTCTACGAGATTCTATACGGAATTCAAACCTTCACAGATCCCTGATGAAAATATAGCTTCCTGGAAACAGTTTTTCAATAATCAGTTAAGCTATGCCGAAACAGATTATCTGGTAAATAAAATGAGCATGAATGATCTTAATGATCTGAAAAAAGGAAGCCCGAATAATCCATTACTAAAAAAGCTGGGTACCGGCTTCTATTCAAAATACCGCGAAGGAATCGATTATCTTATCGAAGCCAAATACTTAGAGCCTTATATGAGGATTAATTTCGTTGAAAACCCGGACTCTTTTTATTACAGCCGTGCAGAAAGTGATAAAAATGCAACAAATTTAGATTATAACAAAACCGTTTCTGCTTTGACGTCTTTGTATAATGCGACGAAAAACCCTGAGATCAAGCAACGATACGGATATCAGCTCGTCCGCTTCAATCACTATACCCGAAATTATGATGAAGCGTTACAGGCGTTCAAAACCTATGTCGAACCTATCCGGTTGAAAGGAGCTCCCTATTTCATGGCTCTTGATCAATTAGCAGGTGCACAAAGGGGCTTACAGATGAATGGTGATGCCAACTGGAATTTCTTCCAGGTTTTCATGAACAGTAAAAGCCGCAAAGAGTCTGCTTTTGTTTCCATGAAGCTTTCGGATACTGCTTCTTTCAACAATATCATGAAAAGAGCCGGAAGCAATGAGGAGAAGAACATGGCGTATTTCCTTTTGGGATATGAAGATTTTGCCAATCCGATTCCGTTAATGGAAAAAATGTATGACATTAATCCTGATTCCGAGATTTTAAAGGTGATGGCTGCAAGAAGCATCAATGAGCTTGAGAGAAGTTATCTTCCAACATATTATTATACTTCAGATGATGCGAACAATCCTGTTGCTCAAAAAAGTAATCCCGATAAGCCTGCCGATCAAACACAGGCCAAGGAAGTAAAAAAAGAGAAGCTTTCTTTCTGGGATAAAATTGTACGGTTCTTTAAAAATCTTTTTGGCGGCTCCAAATCTGATAAAAAAGAAGGCGAGAGGAAGTCTGACCAGAGTGATGATGAATTATTGGAAAACCCGAACAGGATTCCTTTCTATACCCAGAACACAGGTTTCTACTGGTCCGAAAATAAGCCTACAGATTTTTTAGGTGATCTGACTAAATTCACTGAGAAAACCAAAGAAAAATCTAAAGACGAATTCTGGCAAATTGCGGATGCTTATTTGAAATTCCTGAGCAAGGATTATGAGGGCAGTACAGAAATTCTCAATGATATCAAAACCAATAACCCGGAATATCTTGAAGAGATCAAAAGGATGAAAGTCCTGAATGATATTGTTTCCCAGCCTAAGATCACTGCGGAATACGAAGATCATCTAATGAAGAACTATTCAGAATATTTCATAGAAAAAGAGCCTAAAAAAGATAGTATGGGAGTTTATGAGTATGAATATGGCCCGGTTCCTTCCACAGCTTCTTTCCTCAAGGATGTTCTGGCCAATCGTTATTATCTTCAGGGAGAGGACGGAAAATCATTCTTGATGAGCAATCGGCTTTCAGATCTCCAGTACAATCCGAATTCAAGCCTGGTGAAAAGCGTGGAAGACTTTTACAGAAAACCAAAGAAAACTCAGTTTGAACAGCAGATCATCGCCAAAAACATGGATGATGTGGGCAATATTGATGCTTTTTTCAGTGTGATTTATGGTGACAGGGCGATGAGAACCGGAGATTTTGTAAAAGCAAAATCTTATTATGAAAAAGCACAAGGTTTTGTGGGGATTCCAAGACTGAATTACGACTGGGTTTCCAGCGAGCAGCCAAAAGTTCCGCATAAGTATGCCGCTGATGAATATAACGGCTTCAGGAATATTTCGAATCTGGTATTCGGCCATAACGTATGGGAAAGCTTTGAAAGTTCAGCTGATGTAAGTATGGAAGCCGAAGACTATTCACAATTCCCATTCATTAAACCAAATATGAACAAACTGGAAATAGCGGATGCCCTGATTCAGCTTACCAAAATAGCCAACAGCAAAGATGTAAAAGCGGCCAAAGCAAATCAGCTGATCGGCAATTTACTTTATAACACTTCTATTCTTGGGTATTATAGACATTTATTCGTAATGGATGTCGACAATATGAATGGCGGGAAGTTTGATTTCTGGAGCACCAAAAATAAATCGCCTTATCAGTATTATTATAAAAATTTCCTGTATTCTTCTTACATAGAGCCTGATAATTTTGACTTGGCGATCAATTATTATAAAAAAGCACTGCAGCTTACTCCTGATCATGAGCAAAAAGCCAGAATTCTTTTCCAGATGGCCAGCGCAGAGCAAGGAAAATACTATCAGTATGAGGCTAAAAATCCTGCCAATATCGATTACTCTGATCCGAAATGGACAGAAAAAAATAATGCTCATGAAAAGCAGATGCAGGACATTAAAAATCAAAAATTCAGAACATACTTTGCTTTATTGAAAACACAATATGCCAATACAGAAACAGCAAAGAGCTTAATGGGCAGCTGTTCTTATTTTGATTATTTTATGAAACGATAATTTCTAATGGATAAAAAAGGGATCATTTTGATTCCTTTTTTTGTTGTTTCTGCAGCCACTCTTCATGTTTTCTTAAAAAGAAATCATGCTTATAATCCTGATTCTTTTCTGCCGCATCTATAGAATGTGAAGTATGGATATTGGCATCTTCTTTAGCCAGTTCTGACAGCCTTTCGTAATAAGTGTGCAGCTGATCCAGCTCTGCTTCAGTAAGATCTTCAATATCCACAATCCTGTTGCTTGACTTTTCATGGGACGCAATCAGCTCGTTCAGCTTGATCTGTATCGCTTTGGAGTCTTTGTTCTGGGCTTTCTGAATTAAAAAAACCATCAGAAAGGTAATGATTGTTGTTCCGGTATTGATCACTAACTGCCAGGTTTCTGAATAATTGAAAACAGGTCCTGTCAAGGCCCATATTAAGACAATGGCTGTAGCTCCGAGAAAAGCATGAGGACTTCCTGTGAATTTGGTGGCCCAATCCGAAAATCTTTCAAAAATATTCTTTTTTGCCATATCTGTCCATTTATAAAGGTCAATCAAAAACTCCGCCGAAACAGACGGAGTTGAATAAAAACACGAGTATATTAATATTTTACAGCTTTATTGAGTTCAATCGGGTTATTATTTTTCTTTATATTTTTTTGCATAAGTTCAGATAATTCCTTAAGCTGATCCGGGCTTTTCACTTCAATTCCCATGACCATAAAACGGGCGGATGGATCAGTATTGTTTTTATAATGTTCTTTAAAATCATGAAGTGGGTCATTGTAATTGTCCAGCATCATTTTTCGAAGCTTAGCCTCAGTGATCTTGACAGCCTTCTGACCGGCAAAATTCTCGAGGATATCTCTTGTCTCATAAGTTTTGGCCAATTGATAGCTTTTCACTAAAGAGAATTTAAAATTATCTTTATCATCAGAGATTTCAAAAATAAGCCCGGGTAAGCCGTTGAATTTATAAGGACCTTCACTAAGGTTGATATCTTTGGTAAACCAGGCGGTCCAGTTTCTGCCACCAAATTTGGCGGTCGCTTTTTGTAAAGTATATCCTCCCATATTTTTAGTCTGTTCGGAGAGTTTCCAATCAATTTTGTCCTCCGTATCTATCACAAATAAATTCTGAACAATCATATAACTGGAATTCACATTAGAATTTTTTTTCCTGATAATGGCGGGAGTGTCATCCCATATTGCATTGTGCTCTCCTCTTGTCTTGTTAATGGAATCTGTCTTTACAAATTCATAGTTATAAAACTTTACATCATCAGGATTGACATCAAGCACCATATTTACTTTTCTGTGTTCTGCAGAAGCAGAGTCTGTCTTAAAATGATACTCATAAATAAATCTATGTGTTTGCCCGGTTACCGACAAACTGATTAACAGCATAATCAATAATAACTTTTTCATAGGTAAGAATTTACACAAATATACAAATATAATAGAACCTTGCAATACACAATAGTGTAAATATTAAAATACTTATTTTAAAAATAAAAAAATCCGCTCCTTTACAGGAGCGGATTCATATAATCACGGCTTAAGTGCACGCTATCACACTTTAATTTCTACGTCTACACCGCTTGGTAACTCTAATTTCATTAGAGCATCCACCGTTTTAGAAGAAGAAGAATAGATATCCATCAATCTCTTGTGAGCAGAAAGCTGGAACTGTTCTCTTGCTTTTTTGTTTACGTGTGGAGATCTCAATACAGTGAAGATTCTCTTATTGGTTGGCAATGGAATTGGTCCGTTTACAACAGCACCAGTAGCCTTTACCGTTTTTACGATTTTCTCAGCAGATTTATCTACCAAATTGTAATCGTAAGACTTAAGTTTTATTCTGATTCTTTGTGACATTTTAATCTAATTTAAATTAACCTTTTGCTTTAGCGATTACTTCTTCAGCAATGTTCTGCGGAGCAGCTTCATATTTTTCAAATTCCATAGAAGACGTTGCTCTACCAGAAGATAATGTTCTTAATGAAGTTACATAACCGAACATTTCAGATAGTGGAACGAAAGCTTTGATTACTTTAGCGTTATTTCTATCATCCATACCGTTTACAGTACCTCTTCTTCTGTTAAGGTCACCTACGATATCACCCATGTATTCTTCAGGAGTTACTACTTCAAGCTTCATGATTGGCTCCATGATAACCGCCTTAGCAGCTCTACCAGATTCTTTGAAACCAAGCTTCGCAGCCAATTCGAAAGATAACTGATCCGAGTCAACCTGGTGATAAGATCCATCTTTCAATGTAACTTTCATCGCTTCAACTTCGAATCCGGCTAATGGACCATTTTTCATAGCTTCTTTGAATCCTTTTTCTACTGAAGGGATAAATTCTTTAGGAATGTTACCACCTTTAATTTCGTTGATGAATTCAAGACCTGTTTTACCTTCGTCTGCAGGACCGATTTCGAATACGATGTCTGCGAACTTACCTCTACCTCCGGATTGCTTTTTGTAAACCTCTCTGTGGTTAGCAGTTTGTGTAAGAGCTTCTTTGTATTCTACTTGTGGTTGACCTTGGTTAACTTCTACTTTAAACTCTCTTCTCATACGGTCTACGATGATATCCAAGTGAAGCTCACCCATACCAGAGATAATTGTTTGTCCTGAAGCCTCGTCAGTCTTAACCTGGAAAGTTGGATCCTCTTCAGCTAGTTTAGCCAAAGCATTACCCATTTTATCCTGATCAGCTTTAGTTTTAGGCTCAACAGCGATACCAATTACCGGATCCGGGAAGATCATAGATTCAAGAACGATTGGGTTCTTTTCATCAGATAAGGTATCTCCTGTTTTGATATCTTTAAATCCTACAGCTGCACCGATATCTCCAGCTTCAATGAATTCAACCGGATTTTGTTTGTTTGCGTGCATCTGATAGATTCTAGAAATTCTTTCTTTGTTTCCAGATCTTGTATTCAAGATATAAGAACCAGCATCAAGTCTTCCTGAATAAGCTCTGAAGAATGCTAATCTACCTACGAATGGGTCAGTAGCAATTTTGAAAGCTAATGCAGAGAAAGGCTCTTTTACATCTGGTTTTCTTGTGATCTCAGCATCAGTGTTTGGGTCTGTTCCTTTGATATCATCTTTATCCATTGGAGAAGGAAGATATTTACAAACAGCATCCAGCATGAACTGTACTCCTTTGTTTTTGAAAGAAGAACCACAAGTCATTGGAATGATAGAAAGGTCGATAGTAGCTTTTCTAAGAGCTTCGTTGATTTCGTCTTCAGAAATTGAATCCGGATCTTCGAAGAATTTCTCCATCAAAGTTTCATCATAATCAGCTACTGCTTCTACTAATTTCTCTCTATATTCAAGAACTTCATCTTTCATATCTTCAGGAATTGGCACTACTTCGAAAGTAGCTCCTTGTCCTGCATCATCCCAGATGATCGCTCTGTTCTTAATTAAGTCTACAACTCCTTTAAAATCTTCTTCGGCACCGATTGGTAAAACGATTGGAACTGCGTTGGATCCTAACATTTCTTTAACCTGTTTTACCACGTTAAGGAAGTCAGCCCCCTGTCTGTCCATTTTGTTTACGAATCCCATTCTCGCTACTTTGTAGTTGTCAGCAAGTCTCCAGTTTGTTTCAGACTGAGGCTCTACTCCATCTACTGCAGAGAATAAGAATACCAATCCATCCAATACTCTCAAAGATCTGTTAACCTCTACAGTGAAGTCAACGTGTCCCGGTGTATCGATAATGTTGAAATGGTAAGCTTTAGTTTCAGGTAAAGACTTACCTTGATCTGTTGGGAAGTTCCAGTTACAAGTAGTAGCTGCTGAAGTAATAGTAATACCTCTTTCTGCCTCCTGCTCCATCCAGTCCATTGTTGCAGCACCTTCGTGAACCTCACCGATTTTGTGAGTTTTACCTGTATAGAATAAAATTCTTTCTGTAGTGGTAGTCTTTCCTGCATCAATGTGAGCAGCAATACCAATATTTCTTGTAAATTTAAGATCTCTACTCATTACAAATTAGAATTTAAAGTGTGAGAAAGCTTTGTTAGCTTCCGCCATTTTGTGAGTATCAGTTTTCTTTTTGAAAGCTGCACCTTCTTCTCTTGAAGCAGCTACCACTTCGTTAGCTAATTTCAAAGCCATAGACTTATCATTTCTAGCTTTAGAATATTTGATTAACCATTTCATTGCCATAGAAATTTTTCTGTCAGCTCTGATTGGCATTGGGATTTGGAAGTTAGCTCCTCCTACTCTTCTAGAACGTACTTCTACGTGAGGCATTACATTAGTTAATGCATCTTTCCAGATTTCAAGTGCAGTTTTTTCCGTATCTCCTTTTTTAGTTTCTACGATATCCAACGCATCATAGAAAATTTTGAATGCGATTGACTTTTTACCGTCAAGCATCAGATTGTTTACGAATCTAGTTACCAATTGATCATTAAACTTCGGATCTGGTAACAACGGTCTTTTTTTCGCTTTTGTCTTTCTCATTGTTTCTGTACCTTATTTAATGATTATTTTTTCTTTCCTTTTGCTGGTGCAGCTGCAGCTTGACCTGGTTTTGGTCTCTTAGCTCCATACTTCGATCTTCTCTGTGTTCTTCCATTTACACCTGCAGTGTCTAATGCACCTCTTACGATGTGGTAACGTACTCCCGGTAGGTCTTTCACCCTTCCGCCTCTTACCAATACTATCGAGTGCTCTTGAAGATTATGTCCTTCGCCCGGGATGTAGGCGTTAACTTCTTTACCATTAGAAAGTCTTACCCTTGCAACTTTTCTAAGTGCAGAGTTAGGTTTCTTAGGTGTAGTAGTATATACTCTCGTACATACACCACGTCTTTGTGGACAAGAATCAAGGGCAGCCGATTTGCTCTTCTTGGCAAGCGTGGCTCTTCCTTTTCTTACTAATTGTTGAATAGTAGGCATTTAATTGCTTTTTATTTTAGGCTGCAAAAATAATAATAATTTTTTAATTGACAAGCAGTTATAAGCAAATAATGAGTTTTATTTAAAAATTAATTAACAGACACTTACGTTTAATTAATGATTATGACCCGAACATTCTTATTCCAACCGAACTGCCTGATATTTTCTTTCAACTGTTCAAGATGTTCGGGATTAACTGAATAGACAGAGACTTCGTCTTGTGAAACATTCATACTATTACTGATTTTTAAAACCGCTGCTTTTTTCCAGGTTTTCGGAACATGACCATGGAACCATTCATCATAAATTACTGCAATATCATATTTATTATGTTGAGTATAATCTCTAAGGAAATTTTCAAAATCCTGGTCGACCGTTTTTTTATTTTCATTAAAGGGGATCATTTCCTTTGAGCCCAGACCTACAATATCCAATAAATGAATATTGGTAAAGTAGGTGATTGCCCCAATATCATTGGCAACGACCTTAGACGTATTATAATAGGTATGCAAAAATCTGGCAGACTGGATCTGTTGTTCATAAATATTTTTCCCTCCGTTATCCAGCATCAGATGAGCGAAAGAAAATTTATAAAGTAGTAAGAAAGTATTGATTAACACTAACACAGAAATTAATTTTTCCTTTTTAATGTAGTGCCAAAAATCTTTAAATAAACCACTCACCTTAGGGATCAGAGCCATGGAAAAGCCAGTCAGAATATAGGCTTCATACCGGAAAGCACCCTTCAGATCTGCAAACATCGAATGACAGATCATTACTAAAGAAAGAACAATCAGAAGAAAATTACTTTTGACAGTATCATGAAAGTTTTTCTTTTTAAAATCACGTAAAATAAAGATCAGACAAAGCATAACAGGAAAAAAACCGATCTTGTAGAAACTTTTATTCAACAAGAAGTTATCTACCATAATTGTTTTAAGGTGAAGCGGAAAACCGGAATCAAAAGTCAATTTTGTTCCCTTTACCACTACTGAGTTCGGGAAAAGATAACCGCTGTGTTGGTAATTAACATAACAGAAAATGGCAATCGGAATAAACCCGACTAATAAAATTGCCACAGCCTCCTTCCATTTTTTCATTAAAACCAATACAAAAGCCAGGCTTACAAAGTAAAACATACTTTCAAAGCGAATTAGCCCCATTAATAATAAAGACGAGTAAAATCCGAAAACAAATGCTCTATTTTTTAAATTCGAAAGGCAGAAAATATTGACCACCAATAAAAAAACATGAAAAACATGCTCCATCCCCAAGAGCAGCTGCAGATGTAAGACCGCAAAGAACACGGTAAACAATACTGCAATCACCCTATTATTTGTATTTTTAAAAAAATCCGCATAGTATCGGTTAAGAATGTAAATGATTCCTATACCTAAAATTGAATTACAATAAAGCGGAAGCTGATCATTATTCCCAAACAGTTTAATCAGGATACTTAATAGATAAGTAAACAGTGGCGATGAAGAAGTGGAAGAAAACTCATATTTTGTTATCCCCCAAACATCATAGAGTGCGAAATTTTTCGCCATCGCCAAATGAATATAAGCATCATCAATAAGATATACGTAATGCCCTTCAGTTTCCGAAAGCACATGCAAATAATATCCAAAGCTGATCAGAAAAAACAGGACGAGTGAGAGTAAAAAGCTCTTTAATCTAACATTTGAAGAAAAGCTCATATTTTAAATACATTATAAAAATCTCAAAGATAAGTATCATCAATCATCCAACCGCGTTTTCGGCATAATATTTACTTAAATTTGTGGTATAAAATAAACTATCTTAATATGAAAAATGCGAATATTATCGGGCTTAAAGAAACCGATTGCAAACAAATTGCAGAAAAACTGAATATCCTTTTAGCTAACTATTCTGTTTTCTACCAGAACACACGAGGTTCTCACTGGAACATTAAAGGAGATCAGTTCTTCACACTTCATCCGAAATTTGAGGAACTATACAACAGTTTGGTGTTAAAAATTGATGAGATCGCCGAGAGAATCCTGACATTGGGAGCTACCCCGGCTCATAATTATTCAGACTATCTGAAAGTTTCTTCCATTAAAGAAAGTAAAGAAGTAAGCGATGCCACAAAAAGTGTAGAAAATATCCTGTCTTCATTCAAAGTTGTGATCGATTTACAAAGAGAGCTTTTAGACATTACGGATAAAGCCGGAGATGAGGGAACAAACTCTCAGATGAGCGACTACATTACAGAACAGGAAAAAGAAGTCTGGATGTACAACTCTTACCTGGGTAAATAAACATAAAAAATTTCATCTTAAAATATAAAAAAATCGCCTTACATTTAGGCGATTTTATTTTTTATAATTATATTTGCGTATAAAATACACAATTATGCACGATATACGATTGAATTCCATCCTAGATAATGATTTCTACAAAATTACTATGCAGAATGCCGTAGTAAAATTATTTCCAAGCCAGATTGTAAAATACGAATTCATCAATAGAGGAAAACATCATTTTCCGGAAGGGTTTGATGTGGCCTTAAGAGAAGCCGTCATTAAAATGGCAGAACTGAAACTTACCCGGGAAGAAAAAAGGTTTCTCGAAAGAACCTGCCCTTATCTTGACCTTCCCTATCTGGATTTCCTCGAGGGCTATCATTACGACCCCTCAGAGGTGAAAATCCAACAGGATGGAAATGATATCAAAGTAACCGTTGAAGGATTATGGTACAGAGCTATTTTATGGGAAGTTCCATTATTATCATTAATCAGTGAGCTGCATTACGAAATGAATCATATGGAAAGGGATTCCAACGAGACTGTAATGAGCAAAACTCTTGAAAAGGCAGAACAGTTGAATAGATTAGGCGTAAACTTTGCAGAATTCGGGACCAGGAGAAGACATTCATATAAAGTACAGAACCTGGTGATGGAAGCTTTAGTTCAGAAGAAGGATTCAACCTTTATCGGAAGCTCCAACGTTCATTTTGCAATGAAATACAAAGTAAAACCTATTGGGACCCATGCACATGAATGGTTTATGTTCCACGGAGCTGAATATGGTTTCAAAATGGCAAATCAATTAGCCTTGGAACACTGGGTAGATGTCTACAGAGGCGATTTGGGGGTGGCTCTTTCGGACACCTATACTACCGATGTTTTCTTCCAGCAGTTTGATAAGAAATTCGCCAAACTATTTGACGGGGTACGCCATGACAGTGGTGATCCTTTGGAATTTGCAGATAAAACCATTGCACACTATCAAAAAAATGGAATCAATCCTTTATTTAAATATATCATATTTTCAGACGGCTTAAACCTTGAAAAAGTAGAGGAGATCACCAATTATTGCAGGGGAAAAATTGGTATTTCCTTTGGAATCGGGACCAACCTTACCAATGATGTAGGTTTAAAACCCATGAATATCGTCATGAAACTCATCGGCGTGCAAGCTCCGAATAAAGACTGGATTCCAACAGTAAAACTTTCGGATGAACATGGAAAATATACCGGGGATCCTAAGATGATTGAATTAGCAAAAGAATTTTTAAGAATAAAAAACTAACGAGATGAAATTAAATTTTTACCTAGCCTTATCTCTTTTCACAGCAACATTAACATTTGCACAGCAAAAGAAAACAGAAAAACCGAAATTCAACCAGGAACTGGCTACCTCTCTGGGAGCCGACAAATATGGTATGAAAGCTTATACCATCGTAATGCTTACCACCGGACCTACGAAAGTAGAAAACAAAACTAAAATGGGCGAACTCATGAAAGGGCATATGGCCAATATAGGGAAATTGGCTGATGAAGGAAAAATTATAGTAGCTGGTCCCTTTTTAGAACAAAATAAACAAAACTTCCGGGGAATGTTTATTTTCAACACAAAATCCAAAGAGGAAGCGGAACAGTGGGTAAAGACTGACCCTGCCGTTCAGGCCGGAGTTTTCAGTTATGAAATTTTCCCTTGGTATGGATCTGCAGCCTTGCCTTTATATTTAAAGCATCATGCTGAAATATCAAAAGAAAACCCATAAGAATGAGTTTTTACAGCAAATTTTCTGATCAGGACCTTATTGAATCTTACAAAAACCAGATTGATTATCAGGGGAAAGCAAGTAAAGAAATTATAGAAGAAATTGAGAGCAGAGGCTCTCTGGAAGATTTTCAAAGCACCATTGAAAATCAGAAGTTGATATTGGATGAACGAAACAGAATTATCAGGGAAATTCATCAGCATTTTATGGATAAACGGTCACAAAATGAATGCTTTTCATTAATAACATCTGATCTGGTTTCCGAAGAAGATATTCAGAACCTTATACTTACTAAATATACCCATATACATCAAAATGTTGAGAATTTAAAAACAGATCCGGAGACTTGGTTTTATAGTCTCTTTGGAGCTTTTGTTGCTTCAATCATCAGTACAATTGTACTCTCTATTGTTCTTTATAACTTCAGTTTTCTAGCCGTTTTTAATTTCAGTCTCCTTATTCCTGCCTATATCATTAATTATTGGATCATAAGATTATTCACAGGAAAAACCAGGGTTAATTTGGCCGTATTTATTGCCTCATTTTTAGCGACTGTGCTTAATTGTATATATTTTATTCTGTTTATTAGTTAATTGCAAAAAACTCCTTTATTTAATATTTGCCATTCTGAAAGAATCTAAACAGTTTCAATAGAGGGGGAAGATCCCACACTTCGCTACGCTTCGTTCTGAATGACAACAGCAGACCAAAACAACTATACCCTTCTTTAATTTTATGGGTTTTTCTTATATTTATAAAAACAAAAACCACCATGAAAACCATAGAAGAAGTTCTGAAAAAACTCGATGAAATTATCATCTGGAGCAAGGAAACTCATAGCCCTGTCGGATATTTCGCCTGTACCTACAGAATCATGACCGCTCAGGTTTTAAAAGGCATTCAGCAGAAAAAGTTTGAGGATAATCCAAGAATGACTTTACTGGATATTGCTTTTGCAACAAGATACCTCGAAGCATGGGAAAGCTATCGTAAAGGTAAAAAATGTACCAATTCCTGGTATATTGCTTTTGAAGCTGCTAAAAACAAAAACCTGCTAATCTTACAGCACATTTTCCTGGGTATGAATGCTCATATCAATTTAGATCTTGGGATTTCCGCTGCATCCATCATGCCTTACAGAAAGATCAATCCACTTAAAAAAGATTTTGAAAACATCAATTCTGTGATTGCCTCCATCAATCAGAAAGTACAGGATTCATTGAATAAGATCTGCTATCCCGTAGATCTGATTGACAAAATATCCAACGGGAAAGACAATGCAGTCCTCGATTTTGCAATTTCCAGGGCAAGAGAAACCTCATGGGCAACCGCCGTGATTGCATCTAATACGCCCAACTTCATCAGAGAATCCGTTATCGGAATTGTTGATTATGCTGCAGCCAAAGTAGCTACCCAAATTATAAGCCCTAAAATACTTACTCCTGCTTTAGCCAAAGAGCTGAAAAAATGTGAAAGCACTAATGTGGTAAAAAACATTGAAATTTTGTCTTCTACTAAAACTGTTTAGATCAAACCATAAAAGACACAATAACATTTCAACTTTACGACAGATTGTTTTATCATCTGTGAACTATAATATTCATTAAATGAATATAAATGCTAATACTTGTCGTGTCTTTTATGGCTAAAATAAATTTCAAATTGTTTACGGTTTCCCATTAAGAAAATCAATTTTTCTTTTTGTAATTTTGAGACATGGAAATAACATATTTAATTATTGGATGTATTGCCGGAGGAGTACTTGGAGCGGTTATTTTGTATTTCGTTTTGAAATCTTCCATGGTTTCAAGAGCCAGCTATGATGAGCTTAACAATTTACATATCAGAAATAATTCAGACCTTGAAAATTCAAATCTGAAGATTCAGGAATTAAATCAACATATTAATAAGGAGAAGGAATTGAATCAGCAACAGTCCGATTTATTAAACGATCTCAAAAACGAGTTTGCCAGAATCTCCGCTGAACATTCATCATTGAACAATCAGTTTCAGGAACAAAAACAGATCAATACCAGACAAACCACTCAAATTGAATCTTTGTTAACCGAGAAACAAAATATTTTTGCCAAAAATTCTGAGCTTTCCGCTATTAACGAAAGCTTACAGAAATCTCTTGAAACCCAGAAAGAAGAAATTGCCAAAATCCAGGAAGAGGCAAAGCTGCAATTTGAAAATCTGGCCAATAAAATCCTGGAAGAAAAAACAGAGAAATTCACCACGCTCAATCAAAATAATCTGAAAACTATTCTGGAGCCTTTCCAGGAGAAAATTACGGATTTAAAAAACAGGGTCAATGAAGCGTATGAAAAAGAAAATAAAGAACGTTTTTCTTTGGCTGAAAAAGTGAAAGAACTGGCAGAACTCAATCAACAGATCTCGGAAGACGCTAAAAAACTGACAAGAGCATTAAAAGGTGAAAGCAAAACTCAGGGAAACTGGGGCGAGATGATCCTTGAAAGCATCCTGGAAAAATCCGGACTGGTAAAAGGAAGAGAATATTTTCTGGAACATGAACTTCGCGATGAAGATAATAAAGCTTAATTTTCAGAATTCTCTGGCAAAAAGATGCGACCGGATGCGGTAGTCAAATATCCTGATGAAAGAAATGTGATCATCGATTCTAAAGTTTCTCTAACAGCTTTCACAGAGTTGGTAGATGAGACTGATGCCGATGTTTATGCGATGAAGCTTAACCAGCATTTATCTTCCATCAAAAATCATATTCAGCAATTGAGCCAGAAAGCGTATGATGATTTTGGAAAATCACTCGATTTTGTCATGATGTTTATTCCAAGTGAACCAGCTTATATTGCGGCAATGCAGGCTGATCAAAACCTGTGGAACTATGCTTATGAAAGAAGAATCTTATTACTGAATCCAAGCAATTTAATTACCTCCTTAAAGTTAATTGCTGATCTCTGGAAACGTGAATACCAAAACAGAAATTCAATGGAGATCGCAGAAAGAGGAGCGAAATTATATGACAAATTTGTAGGCTTTGTAGATAACCTGGAAAAAGTAGGCAAAAACCTGGATCAGGCAAAGAATGTCTACAATGATGCCTATAAACAATTATTTACCGGAAATGATAATCTTGTGATTCAGACTCAAAAATTGAAATCTTTAGGGATCAAAAACAAAAAAGATCTTCCGCAAAGCCTGATCGATAACAGTGAAAATACAATGGAAATAAAAGAATAATGTTATGAAAGCAATTCATGTATTTCTTACAGGCCTGATCATTTTTATAATATCTCTGACACAAACAGCGGTTCTTACTGACAAAGGAAGCAACGGAGTGCACGCATTGGTTTGTCTCCTTTTAGGATGGGCAGAATCATCAGGAGGGAAATCGTGGTTTGCCAATCCTCTGATATTTACTTCATGGATATTCCTGCTGTTTAAAAAGACAAAAATTTCTATTGTTATAAGTTTACTGGCTACATGCCTGGCATTATCCTACCTTTCCGCAGATACTATAACAGTGGACGAAGCAGGTCATAAATCCTTAATAGCAGGATACGGAGCCGGTTTTTATTTATGGATATCGAGTTGTGTTCTTACCTGTGTCGGAGGCATAGCTCTTTTACTATATCCCGTAAAATCTGTAGAACCTGTGCACAATAAGTCTTTATAAAAAAATTCTGTTTTTCTGCGGTCTTTTGCCAAAAAGAAAAACAAAACTCCGTTTTTCAATCGTCCACATAACCTTATTGTGAAAACCAAATAAAGTCAATGATAAATTTTGTCTAATTTTGTAAAATGTTAATAGAAAGTTTTCAAAACGATAAGATAAAAAATCTCACCAGGCTTCTTACTGATAACAGATTTAGGAAGAAATCAAAAGTTTTTGTTGTAGAAGGACAACAGGAAAATGAAAGAGCTCAGCATTATGGTTTTGAGCCCATTGAATTTTTTATTTCCGAAAGCATTTTCAAAGGAAAGCTACCTGATTTCAAAATTCATTCTGTAAGTGAAAAGGTTTATGAAAAAATAGCCTACCGCGGAACCTCCGAAGGGATTATTGGAGTGTATAAGACGAGAGAAGCCGCGCTCAGTTCATTTAAGCCAAAAGAAAATTCAACTGTAATCATTGTTGAAGGTGTTGAAAAACCAGGGAACTTGGGAGCCATTCTAAGAAGCTGTGAAGCTTTTGGAATTGATGCTTTGATTGTGACAGATGCCAAAGCAGATTTTTACAACCCGAATGTCATCCGTTCCAGCGTGGGTTGCCTTTTCGGAATGGAGGTCTTCCAGGCGGAAAATGAAGAAACCTTGAATTTTTTACGAAATAATGGATTCAATATTTATACAACCATTATGGATGAAAGTGCGGAAGACCTCTATCTTAGAGACTTTACGCAAAGATCTGCTATTTTATTCGGAACCGAACATTCCGGTTTAAGTGATTTCTGGCTGGGAAAAGGTAAAAACACGCTCATCCCCATGTCCGGGAGTATTGATTCTTTAAACCTAAGTAATGCAGTTGCCATTACCTGCTATGAATCTCTAAGACAGAAAAAGAATTAAGCATTTTAATAACAGGAATAAAAAAACCGTTTCACTGGGTGAAACGGTTCTTTATTTTTAGTAAACGGTGACTAATTATTTTTTAGCAGCGTCTACAGCTTCTTTAGCGTCTTTAGCAGCATCTTTAGCAGCATCAGCAGCTCCTTTAGCAGCGTCAGCAGCTCCTTTAGCAGCATCTTTAGCAGCATCAGCTCCAGCAGCAGTAGTAGCAGCAGCAGCATCTTTAGCAGCATCTACAGTAGCAGAAGCAGCAGAATCAACAACAGTAGCAGCAGAATCAGCTACAACAGCAGCAGAATCAGTAGTAGCTACAGCAGCAGAATCAGCAGAGCTAGTTTCAGTAGCTTCAGTTTTTTTACAAGCAACTAGAGAGATTGCAGCGATAGCAGCTACGAATAATGACTTTTTCATAATAAATTAAATTTAATTTTGTTAATATTGTTCTTTAAAATTCTTTTTTGTTCTGTTATTTGAACAAGACAAAGGTAGAGCAGATAGAAAAGTTGTTTATGAAAAATAATTGTAATACCTTTGTAAAATAATTTTACAAAAAAACACATCTGAAAATCAACTACTTAATTATTATTTGAAAAATTGACAGATTTAGATCTATTACATTTTGAGCAGCTAAAAAAGGACGTTCAGGCTCAATATTTAAAAGAATACACTCCTTCCCATGATGATATATCAAAATGGAAGGGTATAGATATTATCTATTTTCAGGAAGATCTTCGCAAAAAAGCCAAAGGAAACATTAGCGAAAAATCTTTTTATACCTATTTCAAAACTTCTCCGGTTACCAAGCTTCCAAGAATTGATATGCTTAATTTATTAAGTATGTATGCGGGTTACGACTCATGGTATGAATTCAAAAAGCAACATCTTTTTGCCGGGGAATTATTGCAGGATGATGAAGATTTAGATGAAAATGATCTTCAGGAACTGGAAAAAACAATTCAAAATTCACCAGAGTTCCAGAAATCTGAAATTCACCCAGCAAAAACCGAACTTAAGGCACCCGAAAACACTGATTTACAAAAATCAAATACTGAAAATCAGAATGTTATTCAAAATCCAACACCAACAACACAATCTGAAATCATTCCTTTAAAAACCAATAAAAACTTTGTTCAAAAAAATGCCTGGGCTATCGTTACTTCCATTTTAATTGCTATTACCGGCTTTTTAGGTTTTAAGGATGAAATTTTTTCTAAAGAATATAAATATTGTTTCACGGACGCTGACCGTGGAGTTTCGGTCATCAACACTCTTGAAATCAAAATTATTAAAGAAAACGAATCCGATCTCTTGTACAAAGTGAAGCCGGGAGAATGCTTTCACTATTCCACCAAAGATAAAAATCTGAAAATGGAGATCAGTGCACCCTTCTATGAGCCCCTAAAAGTGAACAGAAACCTGGAAAATGCTCCGGAGGAAGAAATGATCGAGCTGAAACCTGATGATTACAAGATGGCGGTTTACTACTTTTCCAGAAAGGATGTAAAAGGTGATCCCAAAGAGCAGATTGACCTTATTAAGCAAAAACGCAAGCAGCTGGAAAACCTTATCAGCAATGAAGCGGTAATCTACCAGGTATATGATAATGACACCTACGGTATTGAAACCCTGGACAAGCAAAAGTATATTACGTTGGTGACCACGCCCACAACGTCACTTAAAAACCTTAATGTCATTAAAATGGAAAAAGACAAAAAAGGAAAAATAATTTCAATTAAATTTAAAATTGCAAGTACCGATGAAAAGAATAAATAACTTTTTAATTGTTACGATCTTGCTGCTCGCTGTGTTCTCATGCAATAAAAGAAAAACAGAAATAAGCGACCTGGATAAACTCAGAAACAGTAACAATACAAGCACTTACCCTGCTGTTCAAATGGATAGTGCCCAGGCAATCAATTATATAACGAAACAAAAAGTACAGGAGCTTTTAGACCTTTCTACCTTATATTTATCCGGGAACAGAAATACGGAAATAGACACTCTTATTTACTCCCAAATGCAGAGCTACTTCCATAAGCCGGATAGCATGACCTTTAAAAAGCTTTTCAGCGAGCTCGACAGCCTGAAGGTAAAGAACGTAAAGGTGAACAATCTTCAGGTATATCAAGATTATTATAAGAATGACACTCTGGATTATGCCAAATTCAGTGTGGAATATTTTGATGATAAGAATAAATCTATAGGAACGTTTGAAAAGAATGCTCAGTATATCTTATTGTCTACCCCTATTAAGTTTAAAAAAGAATTTAAGTTTTATTTTCTGAACTTTTATTCTGAAGCTTTAAAAAAGGACAGTACTTCAGTAGGTGTAACCAGATAGTCCAAAGGAACATCATTTTCCCAGACATCATCAATAATCTCATTCGTATTGAAATAATTGACTCCTACTTTTTTTGAATCAGAAGAAATGCTTTGAAAAAAGGCATCATAAAAGCCTTTTCCGTATCCTATTCTATTTCCGTTTTCATCACAGTACAGCAATGGAGTAATAACATAATCAAAATGGTGTTCCCCGGAATCTATATCGGAAACCGGTTCGGAAATCCCCCAATTGTTGGTCGCAAACTCAGTATCTTCAAATATTTCTATGGAGATCAGATGATCGGTAACTTTAGGGACGAAAACTCGGATATTCTTTTTAAAAAAATATTGAATAAACACTCGTGTATTTATTTCTTTGAATTTCTCGATCGGAAGGAACAAATGTACTTTCTGACCGGATGCCGGCTGAAAATAGTTCAGGAAACTGCTAAAAATCTTTTCAGATAACAAGAAAACCTCATCGGTTGACAAGGTTTTTCTTTTTTGCATGTATTTCTTTCTTAGATCTGCTTTAAGCATGATGACTAAAACTCAATTTTATATAATTTATCTGATAAACGAACTCTGAACGGAAGCTCAAAAGTGATTTGATCTCCTTTTTTTGCCATTTCACAAGGACCTCCATTCGCAAACATCTGAGTAATGATAACCTCCTGATCACCGGTTGTCGGTCCGGAAATCAATACTTTATCTCCAACTGAAATTTCTTTATTCTCAATTAAAAACTGTGCGATTTTTGATTTTGAATAATAATGTTCCGCTTTTCCGATCAATGTTTTCTTAACTTTTATTTTCTGACGGATATCTTTCGTTTCAGCTTTTGTTGCTTTTGCCAAAGTCTGAGTGGACAGATCACCGGAATTTTTAAACTTCAACGCTTCAGATTTACCTTTTCTGAAAACCTTGTTTCCAACCTGCAATCCTTTTCTTAATTTCACTTGTTCCTCCCATGGCAAATGAATCGTTTCCAAACATTCCGTAGAACAGCAGTTCTTCATCGCCGCTTTACATTCATCGCATTGAATAAACAATAAATGACAGGCATCATTCGCACAATTGGTATGATTATCACAAGGCTTGCCGCATTGGTGGCATTGTGCAATAATATCGTCTGTAATCCGTTCCCCCAGACGGTGGTCAAAAACAAAGTTCTTTCCGATAAATTTGCTTTTTATCCCTTCCTCCTTAATCTGACGGGTATACTCAATGATTCCGCCTTCCAATTGGAAAACGTTTTTAAACCCTTGATGCTTGAAATAAGCACTTGCTTTTTCACAACGGATTCCTCCCGTACAATACATCAGCAGGTTTTTATCTTCCTTGAAGTCCTGTAATTGTTCATTGATAATCGGCAAACTTTCTCTGAAGTTTTCCACATCCGGAGTAATGGCACCTTCAAAATGCCCTACCTCACTCTCGTAATGATTTCTGAAATCAACGACAATCGTATTCGGATCTTCAAGCATATCGTTGAATTCCTTTGCTTTTAAATGAACTCCTTTATTAGTTACATCAAAC
>NZ_BAAFHL010000029.1:0-36543 GCF_042849955.1 Chryseobacterium barbadense | reverse complement strand
GAACACGTTCATTCCCAAATTTTCTTTGACAAAATGGATGAAATCCTGGATTATCCCAAATTTGATCCTCATGGAGAGCCCATTCCTGATAAAGACGGAAACATCATTGCACAAGATCTGCAGAGATTAAGCGACTGCAACATCGGGGAAACAGTTATTTTTGCATCTGTTACCCTTTCGGACGATGCTTTTTTAAATTACCTGAACGAAAGGCAATTGTTACTGAATACTAAAATCAAAGTTATCAAAATTGAGGATTTCGACAAATCCATGAGCATTGAGATTGAAGGTAAAAAAGAGATTCTGAGCAGAAAAGCTACTGAAAAAATACTGGTAAAGAAATAATACCAATTTCCAGTTAATGGAAGGTCTCAATTGGTATGGATTCTTTCTTTTATCCTATGACTTCTTTTTCCGCTTTTTTCCCGGGCTTCCTGCTTAGCAGAAAGATAAAAACACTCCCGATCCAATCAATTGCAGTAAAAGACACATTCAGCCAGAGAACTGCCAAAACCGTAGCAGAAAGAGGTTCCACGGAAGCCAACAGGCTGCTCTTCTGCCCTCCTATGATCTGCACCGCCGTTAAATACGCATAAAAAGCGATGAGTGTCCCGAATATAACAATAAAGGCGGTTCCCCAATATGTTGGCGCATCCCAGATTCCTTCAACATCCCACGGTGCCTTTACAAAGCTGAATACGAAACCGCCGCAAAACATTCCCCAGCCGATAACTATGGAAGATTTATATTTAGATAAAAGCTTAACCGGCTGTAACGTATAAATGGCAAGAGTGATTGCAGAAGCAATCCCGAAAGCCAGCGCGACGGGTGAGATGGAAAGGCTTCCGATATTTCCGTGGGTCACTAATAAAAAAGTTCCCGTAACCGCCAGAATAATGGCTATAATTTCCAAAAATAACGGCAGCTTTCTATTTTTGAAAGCCAGATAGATCGCTATAAAAACCGGTCCGGCATACTGAAGAACCGTTGCCGTGGCCGCGTTGGAATGTTTGATCGCAGCAAAATAGGTATATTGTACAGCAAGCATGCCCGTAATGCTGAAGACAGCCAACTGTATCGCATCTTTTTTATTTCTCCATATTTCAAAGAGGTCCAGCTTTTCACCGAATCCGGCAAAAAGCAGCAGGCAGATCCCTGAAATCAGCATACGGATCGTAATCATCCATTCGATGTTAACCCCTCTCTCCTGAAACAAAAAATGTCCGCATGTTCCGGAAACTCCCCAAAGAAGAGCTGCAGTTACCGCTAAAAAGAAACCCTTGAAAGAATTCATTCTAAACTTATTTTTGCAAAAATGCATTAAAAACCATTCACTTTTTCATGAAATTTCATTACTTATTTGCAATTTTGTTTCATAAATACTTTAAAAACATAAAGCTTTGAAAAATCTAGATCATTTCGACATAGCTATCCTTGAAATCCTTCAAAAAGACAATCTGACACCCCAGAGAGATATCGGGGAAAATATAGGCCTGTCCGCAGCGGCAGTCCAGAGGCGTATCAAAAAGATGCGTGAAGCCGGAATTATTAAAGCCGATGTTTCGGTCATTAATATTGAAAAAATCAAGCATTCCGTTACTCTCTTTGTAGAAGTGGTCCTGGAAAGTGAAAAGATAAAACTGATCGATCAGGCAAAAGCCCTTTTCCGGTCTACTCCGGAAGTACAGCAATGTTATTATGTAACAGGCGAGTCAGATTTTATCCTCGTGATTATTGTTCCGTCTATGAAGGATTACGAGCAGCTTACCCGTAAAATATTTTACAGCAATCCCAATATCAAACATTTCCGAACCCTTGTTGCCATGGATACCATAAAATCAGGATTGGAAATACCCATGAGCAGTTTATCTCAACTGGAATAGATTTAACTTACAATACTGATCACCGCATCAATCTCTTCCATGGTATTAAAATAATGCGGTGATAAACGTATCGCTGCAGTTACATTTTTATGTGTGAAATCTATCAGCGCCGAACTCTTATTGCTTATTGAATAATATATCTTATTCTCAGTAAGCATATTCTGAATGCTTTCAATTTGATTATTCTTATCACAAAACGTGATGATACTGCCTAACCATTTTCCTTCGTCCAAAACTTTATATCCTGTACTTTGAAGTCCGGACCTAAGGGTTTGGGCTAATTTTTTATTGTAGTTTTCAATACAATCTGTTCCGATGGTATTCGCATATTTTACAGCCTCTGTTAATCCGCGCAACGAACTGTAAGAAATCTCCCAATGCTCAAACCTTCTCGCAGTCTGAAAAATTTCGTAGTCGTCAAATTCCGTCCAGCCGGCTCCTCTCATGTCTAAAAATAAAGGAGCTAAATTTCGGTTTAGAGCTTTGTCTGAAACATACAGAAATCCGGTTCCTCTGGGACCACGCAGAAATTTTCTTCCCGTTGCCGTAAGAAAGTCACAGCCTATTTTCTGAACATCGATCTTTAGCTGTCCTACAGACTGGCATGCATCCACAAGGTAAAGGATATCATATTTTGTACAAATGGCTCCTACTCCTTCCACATTCTGAATCAGCCCGGAGTTGGTGGGGATATGAGTAACGGCTATTAATTTTGGGTGATGCTTTTTGACCAGAACTTCCAAATCTTCGAGATCAATTTCATGATCCAGAAGGTTTTTCATCCTGATCACTTCAATATTCAGCCTTTTTTGCAGGGAGATAAAGGCGATCTGATTAGAAATATAATCGTCAACAGTTGTAATGATGCAATCTCGTTCCTGAAAAGGAATACTTGACAAAGCTTTTGCATATGCATCTGTTGCGCTGGTCGTAAAAGCGATATTAGAAGGCTTACCGTTCAATAACCGCGCAGTTTCTTCATAAAACTGATTGACTGCCTCCAGGTTTCGGCTCATTACCTCATAGGCTCCAAACTGTTCTTCCTGCTTTATGTAGTCGATCATGGCATTAACCACAATTTCAGGCATTAATGATCCTCCTGCACTATTTAAAAATAGTTTATCCGAGCAGCCGGCTGTTTCTTTTCTTATGAGATCTATATTCATTTTGCTTGTGATTGTATTACAAAAATGCATTAAATTCTGATTGTTTTTTCATGAAATATCATGGATACTCTGCAATTTTGTTTCAAATAAAAAAGCCCTGAAGAAATCAGGACTTTTTTATAATTTATTATTGATTTATTAGTCTAAAACACTCCATCCTCTCTTCGGATTGGCATTATTGGAAACTTCCTGCTCGTTAACAATAATGTTTTCTTTTCTCTGACCGATATAATCCAGTTCGCTTAATTTAGAGAAAATAGTTTCCAGGCTTCTCAGCATCTGCTGGATATAAAGCAAAGGCTCTCCGCAATTATGATGATCATAGTTGGTTTCTGCAACAATAGAAAGCTGGTTCAATAAAGTATGAGGTGCAATTTCACTCCATTCTAAGCTATAATTCAACATTTCTTCCAATTCAGCCGGAACCAGAACCTGGGTAGAATTATATAATCGAAGGGCCAGTTTGGCAAAAGATTCAATCAAAAAAACAGGAGGCTGCCACGGAATAATATTTCTGAACTGAAAGTACATATCTCCAAAAGTATTCACCATGGTATTGCACAGAAACTTAACATTCTGAGCTAATGCTGTATTTTGATTCTTATGCGACGCTTTCTGAATGATCTTGAAAGCATATTGCTGTAAATTTCCAATAGATTTAGCAAAGCCGTTATAGTAATCCAGTAAAGCGGGATGACTCTGAATAGAAGTACATGGCGGAATGAAATTAGAATCCACCTGAGCAATATTTCCCTTTAAATCTACCTTTCCCACCACCAGATAGTTTCCTCCGGAGTAGCTGCTGTTTAAGGAAGTTACAGGAAGCAGCTCTATATGATAATTAGGTTGTGCATTGGGATGGCGTGGCGGGATCTCCTCAGGATCAATATCACCGAAAGGTACCTTATCAAAAGGGTTTACAGAAATCAAAATATAATATTCTCCATCAGCCTGATCCTCGTTCATTGATTTAGCCAATGATTTCACACTCACCCTCCTGTCGTTCAGCTCAATTCTGTAACCGGCCATCGTAACGGCACTGCAATGCTTGATTACTAACTGTACATCATTGGTGGCGGTATTATGAACATCAAAGATGGTTCTGTCCGTAAATTCATTGGAAATGGGTAAAAGCCCGTAATTATAGGTATTGATCATAAGAGAATTAGAATCTCTGATGGTATCAATTAAAAAATTATCCTGATCATTCAGGTGTCTCTGGGAAACTTTCATCCCGTCCACCCAATTGATTGCAAAATGTTTAATAGGCTGTATCATAATTGAATACTTTTAAAATTGGTGATTATGGTTTTCTTGCAATTCCTTCTTCCTCATGCTGGATTACTCTTTTACAAATCACAACATCATTTTCTGCAATGCTGTTGGTAGAAATATCCTGGTCGAAATCAATATATTTTCTGAAACTGAAGAACGATTTTTTAGTATAAAATATCCAGTAATAGGGTTCTTTCTCACGGTCCGTAAGGTGAATGATCGAATTGGGATTTTTATGGTTATAATCATCCACAACCCTGTAAAACCAGTCTCCGAATGTAACTCCTGTCGGAAGCGTTTTGGCTTTGATTCTAAATCTGTTGGCGTCTTCCAGATTTTTACTCAATTCAACATTCAATACCATGAGACGGTCAAAGTCCACCCCATCAAAGTCAGGAAGCTTTTGCTCCGGAGAATATCTCCATGTTTTATAAATATCAAAAGGAATGCTGATAAACTGAATGTAACAATAGTAAAATATTCTCGGCACAAGAAATATCAGCATACTCGTTGCTGCCATTACAGGATATCCTATTCCTTTGCTCGTCCATTTGAAAAACAGCACAAAAAGAAATCCTCCGACGACGATGCAGGTAATGGAAAGAATCGTCTCAAATAAAATACTCAGCGACAAGGAATCAATATGCTTCTTAAAATACTTATCCAGTAAGTTCACATGAATAATTCCGAAAATAAGATAAATGATCTGTGCAATAAGATACCAGTAAGGATTGAACAGATTTTTGGCAAATCCGAAAAAGCCCGGCAAAGCAAGGCACAACCCGCATAGCAGAACATATATGATAATGACTTTAATTTTAATAGCCGGTTTATTTCTTCTGATCACTCCTAAAATGATCATCATAATAACTGCTATCAAAGGCATCAAAATATATCTCAAAAAGATCCCTTTTACTGAAGAAACTTCCATCTTATAAATTTCAAATTAATATTGTATTGGTGATTGTAAATATAGCAAAATATTTTACAGGAAAGTAGAATATCCGAGGCGGTTGGCGTTTCTCCCTCCGTCTTCCAGCACAAACGAGTATTCTTTTTTCTCGGTGATAAAATTCTCCTCCACATCAACGGTTACCGGAAGGAAATAATCATACAAAGCCTGTAATATTTTTCTGAAAGGACTTCCGGGAATATATTGCTTCACATTCTCATAAGGAATCGGGCCTATATTCACAACCCAGTTTCTTTGTCCGTCCATATGTCTTCCACTCGGTATCAACGTTACCCCCAGTCTTGAATTTCCCAATAGCATGGAATCATCCGTCTCTTCTATATCTTCAATAATGTTGGGAGTGAATGTTACCTTCACCGGAACCTGTAGAAAAGCGGACAAACATCTTTCAAACCACCCTTTATCCCCTCTGATCTGATGAAAAAACGGCAAAATGTAAATGAAAATATAGGCATTCTGCTTGTCGAGCAGATTAATTAGAGGCCAAAGCTCACTGGTAGTTTCCAATAAGATGTCGCTGTCACTGGAAATGTCGAAATCGAATTCTTTAAGCAGTCCGCTTATTTCCGTAAAAAATATCTCCAGTTCAAACGGCCGGAAAAATTTCCGGGCGTCCTCCTCTACTTTCTTTTGCTTACGGATCTCACGTACTACACTTTCTACATTTTTTCTTGAAGTTGAAAGAGACGGCGGATGAAACAGTCCCTCCGGCAAATAGTCATAAATACCTTCTCTATACGTTTCTATCGTAAATACTTCTTCGTCAAAGCCCATATAATGGCTTGAAATACTCTTGATATCTTTTAGGTAAGCCCTGTCGTTGATTCCCACTCTTTCTATAAAGATATTGCTTACTGCTCTATGATATTTCAAAAGATTCACCGCTACAGCTTCAGCCTTGAAATCTGTCTGCAGCTTATTATAATGCATGTCTACAATATTATTCTCATACATAGTGTTCTTTGATTTGGTTTTTCCGGTGATTAATAGACTTGTAAAGATAATATATCTCGCAAAGTTGAAAAAATATTTTTTATGTTAATTTTCATTAAAAAACTAATTACCTGAAATCTAAATAATAAATACACATGTCATAAAAATATAAAATTACGAAGGGGGATACAAATCAAAAATTAGAAAGAAAGAATTTACTTTAATTTAATTAGAGTTCAGAAAGTCTACCCTATCTTTGCAGCCTGAAAATGTTATTGAAATGAAAAGTATGTATTCTAAAATTCTGATGCTGTTATTCACCTCCGCTTCTCTTTATTCCTATGCATGGGGATTAACGGGGCATCGGGTTATTGCTGAAATTGCCGAAAACCATCTTTGTGGAAAAGCCCGAAGAGAGATCAGAAAAATGATGGGGAAAGAGCGCCTCGCCTATTGGGCTAATTGGCCGGATTTTATTAAATCTGATACTACCGGGGTTTGGAAGCAGGCTTCAGCATGGCATTATGTAAATATAGATCCACAGGTTGATTTCAAAGCTTTTGAGCAAAATCTAAAAATGCAGGCGGGGCCAAGTTTATATACCCAGATCAACACGCTGTCCTCACAAATAAAAAATAAAAACACCTCTGAAAAAGACAGAAAAATTGCATTGATATTCTTAATTCATATAGTGGGAGATTTGGCACAGCCTTTACATGTGGGAAGAGCGGAAGATTTGGGCGGAAATAAGATCGATGTAACCTATTTCGGGGAGAAAACCAATTTACATTCCGTTTGGGACGGAAAATTGGTAGATTCCCAAAAATATAGTTATACGGAATATGCTGCACTTCTGGACATTAAGACCAAAGACGAAGTAAAGCAGATCCAGTCCGGAACCTTGGAAGACTGGTTGTATGATTCTCACAAGATCGCTAATAAAATTTATGCTCAGACTCCAAATGAATCCAAATTGTCCTACGATTATCAGTATAAATTCAATGAAACCATGGAAAGACAGCTTCTTTACGGAGGTTTGAGACTGGCCAAAGTGTTGAATGATCTATTTTAATAATTGATTTTATTACTAATTACTCATATAAAAGCGCAACTTCGGTTTCGCTTTTTTTATTTTCGTCAGTTCGAGTGTTTTCGAAGAAAATGTATCGAGAACTTTTGAACCAACAACCAATAAGTTCATGCTGATTCTCAGAAACTTCAGTTAAAATTCAAAAATAATTAAACTTGGTGTAACCTTTTTGTATTTTCAAACGTATACTATATAGTAAACTCTTTTTTTGAGGATAAAATAAATGAGACAATTAAAAATCACTAAGCAGGTTACCAACAGGGAAACTGCTTCATTAGACAAGTATTTGCAGGAAATTGGTAAAGTAGAATTGATTACTGCGGATGAAGAAGTAGAATTGGCACAAAGAATCCGCGCTGGCGACAGAGCGGCATTAGAGAAATTAATCAAAGCCAACCTTCGTTTCGTAGTTTCCGTATCCAAACAATACCAAAACCAAGGTCTTTCTTTACCCGATCTTATTAATGAAGGTAACTTAGGATTGATGAAAGCTGCAAAAAGATATGATGAGACAAGAGGTTTCAAATTTATCTCTTATGCGGTTTGGTGGATTCGTCAGTCGATCTTACAGGCGTTGGCAGAACAGTCGAGAATTGTAAGATTGCCGTTAAACAAAATTGGTTCAATCAATAAAATTAACAAAGCATATGCTCACCTTGAACAGGAAAATGAAAGACCACCTTCTCCGGAAGAATTGGCAGAAGTTCTGGATATGAGCGAAGAGGATATCAAAGAATCGATGAAAAACTCCGGTAGACACCTGTCTATGGATGCACCTTTAGTAGAAGGTGAAGATTCTAACCTTTATGATGTATTACGTTCAGGGGAATCTCCAAGCCCGGATAAAGATTTGATGCTGGAATCTCTACAGATTGAGATTGAAAGAGCATTGAATACGCTGACTCCAAGGGAGGCAGACCTTGTGAGATTGTACTTCGGATTGAACGGAAAACACCCGATGACCCTAGAGGAAATCGGGGAGACTTTCGATCTTACCAGAGAGAGAGTTCGTCAGATCAAAGAAAAAGCAATTAAAAGACTAAAACACAATACCAGAAGCAAGATTCTAAAATCTTATTTAGGTAAATAATTTTAGTGTAAATAAGTAATAAACGGAGTTTGATTTTTCAGGCTCCGTTTTTTTATATTTGTAGAATCATGGAAATATATTTCATAATCGGCGGAATGCTCTGCTTTTTTGTATTCGGAAATTTAGGTATTCATTTATATTTTAAAAAGAAGCATCAACAATTCCTTGAATCATTAAAAGGAAAAGAATTCATATGGATCAAAAGCATCAATATGGAAATGGAATCATCTGGAAAACTAGGATATAGATATCTGTTCAATAAGGCTGATGTTGTCATTTTGGATGATGAGATATTTCTATTAATTTTTAACAAACCTATTAGACAAGCACAACCAATTTTGCAAATAAGCAATACTCATAATATATTTCCTTATGTTTCAAAGAAAATTGCTTTTGATTCAAAATTTATAGAGAAGGGTAAACTGAAAATCAAAGGAAGTTTTGGTGCTGGTCTAACTTCTGGAAAATATACAGTCTTTTTAAACTTTAATAACAAAGATTTCGACTTAAATTCTATTTTATAAATACTACTTTTAAACAAAACCTTACCATGAAAAATATTCTTTTCGTTTCTTCTCTTACAATGCTATTGCTATCATGTAAACAGGACAACAAATCTAAAAATGAAGATCTTGTAGAAAATGCAGCAGAAAACACTACATCAAGTATTCCGATAAAAAGACTAAGCAACATACAATCAATGGTGGATGCTGTTTATTATGAACAAATCAAAAATGACGAAAACCTAACAAATTTTGATAAAAAGTTTCATTCTCTGCAAGATGATAGCCGTAAAATGAATCAAATGTATAATGATATTATCGGTAAATCTGATGACTATTATTCAGATGCAGAAATACGTGCTAAAGGAATTAAAGATTCTGTTTTAAAGAAACAAATTATAAGTTTGCTGAAAGACAGTTCAATAAAGTATAATGTAAAAGTCGAAAAACTAAAAGAGCTTAAAAACCACATAAACAGCAATTATTATAAACTTTATAGCTTTTATGATGCGTTTAAAATCAGAAAAACACTTCCAGAAATTGAAAAATACCAAAACGCTCATCCTTTAAAGACAGATAGCCTGGATCAATTCATCAAAAAGCAAAATGCATTATTAAATGAATTAAAAAGCTTAAAATAAAAAGGAACTCCAATTGAGTTCCTTTTATTTAATAGGTCAGAGTAATTCCGGCTCCCCATCCCATTTCATTAACATAGTTTCCGGAAACTGATAACCATTTTTGTAATATATATCGCAATCCTGTTGTAAATTCTCCATCGGAATTAAGACTGAAGTTCCCTCGTATCCTTCTAGAGATCGGGATATCTTCCCTACTCAGTTCCAATAAGACTTTCCCGTTCTGGTCTACACTTGCATCGGCCATGATCAACATCGGTAAAACGTATTGAACACCAGCAATAAAGGTATTTTTATTTTTAGGGGTCCTTTTTTGCCCGAACCAGGTTTTCTTTTCTTTCTCCTCATGCATCTCTCCCATCATTCCGTTTTCTGTCATTTCAGCATTCTGTATTCTGTATCCGACATAAGGCAAAGCCCATTGAAATTTGCCTAAGAATCTTCCGACTTTAAAGTTGCCATCAAAATGATTGAAATCCCAATTGGAATGAAACTCATTCAGATTCGCCCATCTTGGACCGAACATCGTCATGGTCTCTGCGTGAATTTTATTGCTTGCTACATCCAGCATCGCCATTGAACTGATCATTCGGTTATCGCTCAGAAAGTTTTTCCAAGCTAGCTTTCTGTCCGGAAGCTGTGGATTTGGTTTTGAATTTTCATAGCTGAATACTCGTCCCATTCCCGCCATCATGTGATATAAAATATGACAATGGAAGAACCAGTCACCATCCTGATTGGCAGCAAATTCAATTGTATTGGTTTCCATCGGCATAATATCCACTACATTCTTCAAGGGAGAATATTCCCCTTTTGAATTGATCAGCCTGAAATCGTGGCCATGAAGGTGCATCGGGTGGCGCATCATGGAATTATTATACATAGTAATTCTCAGGATTTCGCCTTTTTTAACCAGAATCTTATCTGTTTCTGTTACTGTCTTATTATCCAGTGTCCAAAGATAGTGGTTCATATTTCCTTCCAATGTAAACTTCAGTTCTCTTACATTATCACCGGGAAGAATGGTTTTCTCAGGAGATTTTAGAATATTATAAGACAGCCTTTTAATAGACTTTTCCTCTTTCATATCCATTCCGCCATGTTGGGAATGATCTTCCTCTTTTTCTGCTTCCTTCGTTTTGATTCCCATCATTTCATTCATGTGCTTCATCGTCATTTTCCGCTGGCTTTCCGGAAGTTCAGGATACATAACTTCGTTCATATCCATCATCTGGTTGCCCATCGTCATGTTCATAGGCTTCATGTTCCCACTCATTTTCATCATTCCGTTCATCATTTTCATTCCTTCAAACAGCATTAATCTTGGCAGGTTCGGAGCTTCTATTTTATCGCCGGAGCCCAGCCAAAGCGAAGCATGTCCTATTCTGTCTTCTGAAGTAGCTCTAAATTCAAAGCTTTTATTTTCCGGAATAGTGACTTCAATATCGTATGTTTCAGAAACCCCAACGATAAGACGGTCCACTTCTACAGGTACCACATCATTTCCGTCATTGGCAATCACCTTTATTTTTCCGCCTCCATAGTTCAGCCAGAAATAGGTAGACGAACCTCCGTTGGCAACCCTTAGCCTTACTTTATCCCCAGCTTTTAAGCTGGAATAATCTGAACTTGGCAATCCATTAATGAGGAATTTATCATAATACACGTCACTCACGTCCATCGCTTCCATCCTCTTCCATTCATTCAGCACCTTGGTACCGAGGTTTCCTGATTTTATCGCTTCCCAGTAACTTTGAACCGCATTTTTCTTGATCGCATACCAGTCCGTATTGGCCATGTGAAGTCTTCTGGCAATTTGTTTAGGATTTTCATCGCTCCAGTCTCCTAAAAGAACCGGAATTTCTGTTGTATATTCTGTTTTAGGTTCTCCTTCTCTTTTTTTGAAGACCAATACTCCATTCATTCCAAGCTGCTCTTGTAAGGCTTCATGAGAATGGTACCAATATGTCCCGTTTTGAGAAATCTTAAATTTATACAAATGAGTTTCACCGGGTTTTACGGGCTTTGTGGTCAGATAAGGAACCCCGTCATGTTCATTGGGTAAAATCACGCCATGCCAGTGAAATCCGGTGTTTTCTTTCAGCATATTGTGAAGATAAATTTCGGCTGTGTCTCCTTCTGTAAAATATAATGTCGGAGCCTGTAATTTACCGTTCACCGCAATAGCTCTACGGTTTTTTCCGGTGAAATTGACAATGGTGTCTTTTACATACAGATCATATCGAACCGTTCTTCCTCCAAAAGTTACCTTACCATTTTCAGCATTTCTTTTCAGCTCTGTTTTCTTCTCGTTATTGCTTTCAGCCTGATGATGGGAATGATCTTCTTTTTCGACGAGGTCCATCCCACATTTCGGGCACTTTCCGGGTTTTGAGGAAACTACTTCCGGATGCATCGGACAAGTATAGGTTGATTGAGGTTGAGGTTGAGGTTGAGTTTTAGGTTTGGGTTTGGTTTCCGTTTTCCCAACAGTTTGAACTTTTTGAGATGCCTGAACTCTCGGTTTTGCTTTTACTTTGGGTTTTTCCTCAACCTTTACCTTAGGCTTAGCCTTAACAGTTGGCTTTTTTATTTTTTGTTCCGCAACTTTTATTTCCTGTTTTGGAGCCGGTTTCGCTTGTGGTTTCTGAACTACCTTGGGTTTTACCACTACGGTTCTTTTTACTAAAGTCATTCCGCATTTCGGACAATCTCCCGGCTTGGAAGACACAACTTCCGGATGCATCGGACAAGTATAGTACGTTTTGGTAGTCTGAGCGAAACTGAAAACAGAGAATACAAGCATCAGAAATATCATCAGTTTTTTCATACTGTTTCAATTCTTATGTTAAACTTCACAGTTGGATACGCTTAAAGTAATTTATAACTTTAACTATACAACTATTTATTTTATAGATTAATGCACTAAATTATTTTATCTCTAACTTTACTGTTCCGCAAGAGCGCATTGAACTTCCGTAATAAGGATTTACGATTTGCTTTTCATCGCTCAACCAACTTCCATCTGCCATTGGGCAATATTGAACAAACACCGGCTTTTCAGACAATTTAAACTCTTTCGTAAGAGCGATCATATTGTCCGAAAGATTGTAGAAAGTTTCTCTTTGTGCAGCAATATTTCCGGCATCAGAAATTAAAGTTGCATCTTTTCTAAGAATATTCAGGTTCCCTTCTGAAATCAATTTATAATCTATCGCTGAAGCAGTTTTGATGAATTCTGAAGCTGCTCTTGAAGCTTTATCCGCATCATCGGAAGCTAAAGCCGATTTGATGGCGATATAGTTCTGGTAAAGTTTAGAAACCTGCGCATCAGACTTTGACTGTGCTGAAATAGAAATTACTGAAAATACAGCGAATATTGCTGTGATGATATACTTTTTCATTGTTTTACAATTTAGAATTGATAATTTTTTAATAAAGAATGTTTTATAACCGTATAATCACGGTAAACCATGTCGCTCATAACGATATAAAATATCTGACGACTGACGGATTCTAAATTCTAAAGTTACAATGATGTATAAAAATGGGGACAAACTGTATATCCGGCGGCCCATTAATTTGAATTGCTGTCTGCTTGGAAGCTGCAAAAGATCTGTCTATAAAGAAAAACTGATGCTTTTGTGGTTCAGCAAAGTGTTTTACAAGATCAATGGTCAGTAAATTGGATTTTTGGGAATCATCAACTTTTACAACCTTAATCTCTGTCTTGCAGCAGTCTTTTTTGGTTTTAACGCCGCATTTACCACAAATATCATCCACTTTCTGACTTACAGAAACGAATTCCTGCATGCAATAATGAATGCTGAAAACCGCTCCGGAAGAAAACCCGAAGTAGAAAACGGAAAACAATATGGCAAGAATCTTTTTCATAGCTCTGGAACAAAGGTAGAAATTTCCGGCAACGGGTTGTTATAAAATTTGGTTTTGTTATTATAAAATTCGGGATAAATTAATTCTGATCCTTATTTAAGATAAAAGCAACAGTTAATATCAGTAATTCGTAAGAAGAAATACGCATTTCATAAGAGTTTAAATTCATACTTTTGGTCTGGCTGTCTTCACCCTTATATTTAAAAACAATATTATCAATATTGCTTCTGATTATTGATATTCTTTCATATTTCCATGAAACAATGTTTTTCCATTGCAAAGATTTTTCCTTATAAAACAATCTATTTTCAGAAAATTTTAAATAATAAACATCTTTGAAAGCGTGAATATCAATAGTACCGTCTAATTTGTTATCTTTTAAAAAGGCTCCAAGGACAAAAGGATTTTTTTGGATACTAGTATCTTTATGGAGATAGGAAATTTTTTCAAAACATTTTGAAAGAATGACCGGATACTTTGAAAAAGAGATTAATATTTTAATCAGCAAAAAACCAAGTAATTCTGATAAAGCATAACAGATTCCCAAAATAAAAACAAAAATAATTGGATTGAATGAGAGTGAAGAAATAAAATCTATTCCCTTAAGTATAAATAAAACTAAAGAGAGTATTTTAACATATTGATATATTAAAATAGAATTTCTTACTGTCATCTTCTAATTATAAAAACTCCTGAAATCCCAGGAGTTTAGCTTTTTATGTTCTCGCAGATTATGCAGATTGAGCAGATTTTTAATAATTGATGAAATGTAATTTATCAACAATCTAACTTCTGCCTTCTAATACTCTATTTAATCTTAAATTCAAGCTTTACGTTGAAGAAACGCCCCGTCAAACGTACCGGAACCGGATACATTAAATTCGTAGTAGAGTCTGTAATCCATTGGTTAGCAACGGTATTATTGATATTAAATGCGTTGAAAACCTGTACTCCCAGGGTAAGTTCTTCAAAGTTACCCCAGAAACCATAAGGTCTGTTTTTGCTCTTAGGATCAATAAACACTTTGGAAAGTCCGATATCCACTCTTTTGTAAGAAGGCAATGTTTTTTGATAGTTGTACGGATTGGTAAATACCGGTGCTCCCGTTGGTAACCCCATTGCATACACCAAAGTAAGATTCACACGCATGGATGGGAATTTCGGCATATAATCCTGATAGAACATGGCAAATCTGAATCTCTGATCCGTAGGTCTCGGAATATTTCCCTGTCCGTCTATGTTTTCATATACTCTTGCATAACTTGCCGATAGCCAGGAATCAACTCCCGGAACAAATTCTCCGAATAGCCTGGTATCAATTCCATACGCGTATCCTGAAGCATTATTTTTCCCTGAATAACGGATCCTCACATTATCCATATAGTATGGAATCAAATTATCCATTTTTTTATAATAAGCTTCTGTTGTCAGTTTAAAAGGCCTGTCATACATATAAAATTCAAAATCATTCGCCAGGATCGCCTGGATAGAACGTTGTGATTTTATATCTGAATTGAAGTTTCCGTTTAAATCTTTGATTTCTTTATAGAAAGGCGATTGGTAATACACCCCTCCCGAAAGCCTGAACAACATATCCGATTCCCAATCCGGCTTTATGGCAAACTGCACTCTCGGAGAGAAAATGGTTTCTTTATTAAAGCTCCAGTGGGAAACCCTGGCTCCGGCATTGATGAATACCTTATTGCTTCCCCAGAAGAACTTCTGAGAATATTGTGCATAGGCAGATAGCCTTGTCGGCTCAATGCTATTGTTTCCGGAAATCCTGTAGAACAGGTCAAGATCGGAAGGATCTCCAAATCTCGGGTCATCCGGTGGTCTTGGTGTACTATATCCTGCGGAATCTACCAGTTTCCATTCGTTGGTAAGGTCTTTCAGGTTTTCCTTTTCAAATTTGAACCCTACTTCAATATCGGTATTAACGTTAGGTGAAAATCTTGTTCTGAATTGGGATCCGTAGGTTCTTACAAATAAATCGTTTCTGGCATGTTCTATTTGTCCGCCCACATCGTACGTAGTAACAGGTGCTCCCGTAATAGGATCAAATGTCTGTAAAATATAAGCTGAAGAGATGGTATAATATTCTCTTTCCCTATTCTGATAGGCAAAGCTGTCTAAAGTGAATCTCCATTTGTCTGACGGTTTATAGTTCATGGAAACCGTTCCCATCATATTTTTATACTTATCGTCTTCCCTTCCGTCATAGAAAACCGTAAGATTCAACGGCATCTGAACCGTTCCGAAATCCACACTTCTTTCTTTCGGAATCATTTCGTAATCATTCTTGGAATAATATCCTATGAATGATAAAGAGAATTTCGGACTTATATGGTAATTGATATACGATTGAAAATCCCAATATTTAGGGTTAAAATCCGTATCTTCTTTTAAAGTATTAAGCACCAGATTGGTATTCCTGTATCTTCCGGAAAATAAAGCGGTTAATTTCTGATTTTTTGAAGCAAAACCTGTTGTTAACCTTCCTCCGATCAAACTTGCTTCTCCTGAAAGTTCAAATTTCTCCGGCTCACGATAATAAATATTCAGGGCTGAAGACATTTTATCTCCATATCTTGGCTCAAAACCACCTGCGGAGAAGTTGACGGTTGAAACCATATCGGGATTAATAATACTCAACCCTTCCTGTTGTGAATTTCTGATCAGGAAAGGCCTGTAAATTTCAATATCATTAATGTAGATCAGGTTTTCATCATAGTTTCCACCACGCACCATATACTGTGAAGAAAGCTCGGTATTGGAGTTGACGGAAGGTAAAGTTTTAATAATTCCTTCAATACCTCCTGAAATACTCGCTACCTGCTGAGCATCTTTGGCTGAAATTTTTACAGTCGTAAGGTCGTTGGTTTTTCCTGTTGTTTTTTTCTGGAAAATAACTTCCTCAATTTCGGTTACTTTAGTGGTTGTATCCTTTTTTCTCGTTTGGGAGAAAACCAATAAAGGAACCATAAGGCTTAGTGGCAAAACTAGTTTTTTCAAAAGAAATATTTTAAGAATTCCTAAAATTAATTAATTTTTAACAATTACAAAATCGATTCTCTGATTCTTGTTAATTTTTGCAATAAATCTTCCAATAAATCCAGTCTCAGCATATTAGCACCATCAGATAACGCGGTTTCCGGTGTAGGGTGGGTTTCAATGAAAATTCCGTCTGCTCCTACAGCAATTCCCGCTTTGGCAACCGTTTCAATAAGATCCGGCCTTCCACCTGTAACTCCTGAACTCTGGTTAGGCTGCTGCAAAGAATGGGTTACATCCAAAATCACCGGTGCATATTCTCTCATGGTTGGAATTCCTCTGTAATCCACAATCAGATCTGTATACCCGAAAGAGTTTCCTCTCTCAATGATGGCTACTTTCTGGTTGTCTGAATCCGTAACTTTCTGTACCGCAAATTTCATGGCTTCCGGAGAAAGGAATTGTCCCTTTTTTAAAGTAACACATTTTCCTGTTTTTGCCGCAGCCACCAACAAATCCGTCTGTCTTACAAGAAAAGCCGGGATTTGCAGAACATCCACATATTGAGCCGCCAAAGCCGCATGTTCATTTTCATGAATATCCGTTGTAGTAGGAATATTGAAGGTCTCCCCTACTTTTTTAAGAATTTCAAGGGATTTTTCTTCTCCAATCGTTGTAAACGAATCTACCCTGCTTCGGTTAGCCTTTTTAAAGCTGCCTTTGAAGATATAAGGAATATTGTATTTATTGGTAAGCTCAATCACTTTTTCAGCGATTCTTAGTGCCATATCTTCGCCTTCAATGATACAAGGCCCTGCAATAAGAAAGAAGTTTTTGGAGTCTTTGTGATGAATATTATCTAAATACTGAATCATTATTATTGTATTAAAAAGTTCAGTAAAAATACTCATAAAATTACAGAATCGGAAATTAATTTCCGCTGTGATTCATAAAGGCTTTAGCAATAATAAGTATCAAAAAAAATATTTTTGACACTACTGCATCTTTTTCAGCACCTTCTCAAAAGTATTCATATTTCTGCTGGTCATCTGATCCTTGAGGCTTTTTTTACCTAAAACTTTCCCAAAAGTGGAATCCAGGGTATTTCCTTTGGGAACCTGCCAATAAAATATGTTATTTACAATTTGTGCTTTTTCATTTTCAGTTTTAGCTGCATTTTCAAATTCCTGCATCAGCGTATTTTCCACTCCCGGATTTCCGACAAAAGCATAGATATGCAGGTTTTCATTTTTGGTGAAAGGGTTTCCATTCCAGAAAGCTTCTGTTTCTTCCTGGGATCTGATGAATAAAAACGCTTCGTAAGAAAAATGATCCGACATGGCTTTTTCAAGGATTTTCTTTAATTCATCCGCTTTTTTATCGGATGAAAATACAATATTTCCTGAAGCTAAAACAGATACAACTTCTTTCATTCCAGCCTTTTGGAAAACCTGGCAAACATCTGCCATTTTCATGTTCGTTCCTTTTACGTTGACACCGCGGAGAAATGCACAGTATTTCATAGTTTTGAGTTAGAAGTTATGAATTATTAGTTATTAGATGTAATCTTTTAATCTTTTAATCTTTTAATCTTTTAATCTTTTAATCTTTCATACAAATTATAATCCGTTCCCGAAGGTTTCAGTTTATAAATTTTCTCCAGGATCTTGTTATCACTTTTTATATAATCCTTTACCCGGAATTCTTTTAATATTTTATAATGGGTTTTGTAATATTCAGCATTCTCGCCATCGAATAAGTCTTTGTAAGAAAGCAGATACTTAGGTTTTCTCTTTTTTACCGTATTGATCCAGTAATGCTTTTTATCTTTTTTGATTTCTTCCTGGATCTGTTTATCTACAAGACCTACCTCATCAATGGTTTTCAAGCCGGAGAAATACGGAATATATCCTGCCGGTTCAAGGAAGATCCATTGGTTCTTATCTTTTTCATAATTTCCTAAAAATATTCCCATTTGCCTTCTGTAATTCCATTCTCCGTTTCCTGTAGCAATAGAATGAATGGTTTGAAAAGCAAGCATCGGAAGAATGTAGAAGACGATCAACAAAGATAACCACCAATTTCTTTTCACTTTCTGCTCCAATATAAAAATAAGAACCGGCACAAAAAGCAACAATTGCGGTACCCAGTAATACCAGTCGAATAAACTTTTCTGGGAAATAAAAATAATTTGTTTTACCCATCCGAAAAGGAAGATCATCCATAAGAAATAATTTCTCTTTTCCTTTTGCCTGATCAGGTAGATAAAGCATAATAATTCAAAAAGTAAAATAACGATGGTTAACGGATTAAAATTTCCGGGTAATTTCAGCATTCCCCAGAAGTTTCCATAATTGGCAGTAAAATAGTCTATACTCTGCTGAGTGGTAAAGTTATGGTCATATAAAAGCTTTTTTGCAACAATAGTATTATTCACCAGTTCTCCGAAATAAAACCAGTTGAATGCCAACGCTACAGAAATTCCTAAAAGGCCTCCCAAAATATATTTAATTCTCAACCTTCTGTTGAAAAAAGTATCTACCAGAAAAACTATTCCGAGGAAAATTGCGGTATCAATCCTTGTAAATAATATAAGTACGGGCAATATGATCAGAGCCCAGGCTTTATTCTTTTTAAATCCGTAATACAATAAAGCCATTTCCAGGAAAAAAAGCAATCCGTATTCCATCCCCAGAATGGAAATTTTAATAGATGGCGGTAAAATTCCCAGGAGGAATATAAAAAGTGCTTTATGCCACGGTTTTTTTAAAACCAAATGGGATAACAATAAGCTCCCTATCGTAAAAAGTATTGAATTGAAGATGAGAATGGGAGTAATGAAGTTTTCTTTCCCAAAAATCATATTGAATAGATAGGAAACAAAAACATATAAATGAGTGGTAGAAGCAGAGATCTTAGTATTGCCGTTAAAACCTATTACTCCGTAATCCAGTAGATTCTGGGCTACTCTCCAGGTAATAAAAGCATCTTCCTGGATGTAATGGGTGAGTAAAAAAAGAAGTTTGAAAGCTACTGTAAAAACTACAGCATAGATTGGAATTTTACTGTTCTTTGTTTCAGTCATCGTGCTCATTTATGTGGTACAAAGATAATCTTAAAATTCATGAAAGCCAATAAAAAAACGGAACCGAAGTTCCGTTTTAAAGTATTTAGATTATTGTGTCGCCTTAATAATGGCAGTGGTAATCTGATCTTCTTTTTCTTTCGAATAGGTAGAATCAAACGGCTGCATGATATCAAATAAATACTGATAAAATGGAGTGATCTTCTGTACGTTTTCAGATTCGCTCATTGCCTTTTCTTTCCCAAGCTGCTGTAGGTCCTTAATGAAAGTATTGAATTTCTTATCGATCGGCTCAATAGATTTCACCAGGTAATCGTAAGCTTTGTCTTTCTGACCAATTTTTGTATACGCATCCGTAACGGCTGAAACAACCAGAGAGTATTCCATTGGTTTTGCTCTCATCTGCTTTCTCAGGTACACCTGATCCGATTTGCTTAAGCTTAAATAATAATCATATTCTTCGAAGATTCCTTTTTTAAGGATTTCAGCCAGTTTCAATCCTTTCTGCTCCTGTCCGGCTACAATATATCCGTACACCATTGAGCTTAATGAACGAGGATCATTGTATTTTTCAGCAGGAATTTCCTTAGCTGCTAAGTCTAATAATTCAATCGCTTTAGCTTTTTGTCCGCTTAATGAAAGCGCTGCTGCTGCTCTACTTGCAGCCCCTCTGTAACCGATGATATTAGAAGTTGCCGTTTCATCAAAATGAACATTCAGGTCTTTGAAATTACCCCATCTGAAGTTTTTCACCACATTATATAGAGAATTAGCATCCACTCTGCCCAAATCTCCATCTGCATTTTGTAATGTATGGATTGGAACTAACCTGTAGCTGAATCCGTCGAGCTGAAGATATTCATCAAGGAAGAAAATATTTTCACTGTCATAAATTCCTCCTGAAGAGAAATTGATCGGTCGTTTCCAATCGAAATTAGCTAAAATATCAAGCAGGATCAGGTTATTTTTATAAAGTGTGTTTCCTTTATAATTGATCATGATCTGATTAACGGTATTCGGTAAGTCTGCCTGACTGATAATTCCTGCATTCACTGCATTGGCTTTGTTGACAGGTAAAATGAATTTGGTTACCGGAAGAATGTTATATTTTTCATATTTCTCCTCTCCAAAATACATTTTCAATAACTCATCTTTCTCAGGAGATTTCCATTTGATAAAATTCATGGCTTCTTTCAAAGTCATGGAATCCTGGGTAAGGTATTTTCTGAACTGCTGGAATTCTGTTTCAGGAGCACCCTGCTCTTTCAGCATAGCAAATAAGCCTTCCCAATCGTCTTTTTTCATCAGGTAGATCTGATCATTTACTCCGTCTCTGTAATCCTCATGGGTCAACTGGCTTGGAATAGCGGCTGCGTTGTATGTTTTTCTTTTGATCTGATCTATATTCCAAGGAGTCGATGCCAATGTAAAGTTCACCACTTTTACATCATCTCTGAATCTTTCCGTTTCCTGGATTGCCCAAACCGGATAAGTATCGTTATCACCATATACGAATAAGATATCGTCTTTCGGTAATGACTTTAATACTGAATAGGCATAATCATACGCCGTATATCTGTTGCTTCTGTCATGTACATTATAATTCTGGAAGCCCATCATTAAAGGCACTCCTAACAATACTATACCTGCAATAATATTAGCTGCATTGGATTTCACTTTGGATTGTAAGAACCATAAAATAGCTCCGGCTCCTAATCCTATCCATATCGCAAAGGCGTAGAAGGAACCTACCATTGCATAATCTCTTTCTCTAGGCTCAAAAGGTTTTACTCCCGTATAGAAAACAATCCCGACACTTGTCAGAATGAATAATGATAACAAAGCATAGAATCTTCCAAAATCTCTGTTCAATTGGAAAAAGAAACCAATTAATCCTAAAATCAGAGGTAAAAAGAAGAATTTCACTGTACTCTCATTCTTGAATTTTGCTGGCATCTTATCCTGGCTTCCCCATAATGCATCATCAATGAAAGAAATTCCTGAAATCCAGTTCCCGTTGGTAATTTCCATGTGCCCTTCAAGGTCGTTCTGACGTCCTACGAAGTTCCACATCAGATATCTCACAAAATAATATCCGTTCTGGAAAGTAATGAAATAATCCATGTTCTGGCCAAAAGACGGTCTCTGAACATTGATCAGGTCATAGGGTCTTACTTTCAGATAATCTGCTGCGGTAATAGAACCGTCTTCATATTTTTGTCTCAGTTCATCAAAGATCTGTTTTGCTTCGGGACTGTCTGCCACATCTTCATTTCCATAGTTGAAAGTGAAATCCGGAGCTCCGTACATGGAAACATAATTAGACATGACATCCTTATCTTCATTGAACATTCTCGGCATTAAGCTTACATGAGACTTATTGAATACATAATTGAATCGGTCTCCTGTTTTTCTATATGTCCCGGTTTTCTCATCTTTTTCATAGATATCTCCGGTTTTTACTGTTTTATAGCTTCCATCTTCATTCTTTTCAATTCCTTTGGCATCCAGGAAAGCGGTATAATTTTGTCCGTAAATGGTTGGCCAGTCACCATATTGTTCCCTGTTATAGTAATCCAACATACCGATGGCCGTATCCGGATCATTAAGGTTCATTGGCGGATTGGCATTAGCTCTGATAGGAATGACCATCCAGCAGGAAAAACCAATAATCATATATACTACAGATAATGCCACTGTTTGATACACATTTCTTTTGGCTTTTCTGGCATATTTAATAAGGAAATAACAGATCACCACCATCAAAATGAATGCGGCAATAGTTCCGGAATGGAAAGGAAGCCCTAATCCATTAACAAAGAATATTTCCAACTTTCCGAACAACGTCATGATAACCGGAAAAATGATCTTGAAGACAAGCGCCAGAACAACCAGAGTAATAACATTGGCCCAGATAAAGCTTTTCCAGGTGAATGTATAATTTCTTGCATAATATATTAAACAAACTGCCGGAATAGCTAACATACACATCATGTGTACCCCAACAGAAAGCCCTAAAATAAAGAAGATTAAAATGATCCATCTTTCACTGTCAGGAGCCGTATATTCATTCTCCCATTTAGTGATCAACCAGACTAATAGCGCAATAAACATGGAAGCCATCGAGTATACTTCTCCCTCCACTGCCGAAAACCAGAAAGTATCGGAAAAAGTAAAGCATAAAGCTCCGATCACTCCGGCAAACAGGATAGAAATTTCCTGATGTTTTGTTACTTCTTCAAAGTCTTTATTCAACAATCTTCTCACCAAATGAGTTATCGTCCAGAATAAGAATAAAATAGTAAATGCGCTAAACAATGCGGACATCGCATTGATCACAATGGAATAATTTTCGCCTTTGCCTAATGCAAACATTGCTGCCACAGCACCTACAATCTGGAATAAAGCAGCTCCGGGAGCGTGCGTTACTTCCAGCTTCACTGCTGAGGAAATGTACTCTCCACAGTCCCAAAAACTAAAATTAGGTTCTATAGTTGACAAGTACGTGAAAAATGCAATAACGAAAACTACCCATCCTAAAATGGTGTTCCATTGCCTAAAAGTCCAATTTTTCATAGTATTAAATCAATTACGCGAAAATAAGGTTTTTAGTTTGTTTTATGATGATTTTAACAAAATTTAAAAAAATGGCGCAGTTTTTGAGACCGTTATAGAGCTGTATTGCAAAACAAAAGATGAATATTTATTTATTGAGACTTACCTAATTGAACAAAAGTTTAAAAATTATTTATTTTTTTGTATTTTTGCGGTCAGATTTTTATTGAAAAATAACAAATAATGAGTAATGTTTACGATAATATCCTTGGCCTTATAGGAAATACTCCTATGGTGAAGCTAAATACTGTAACGAAAGATATTCCTGCAACCGTATATGCCAAGTTAGAATCATATAATCCTGGACATTCCACCAAAGACAGAATTGCTCTTCATATTATAGAAAACGCTGAGAAAAAAGGTTTATTAAACAAAGACTCCGTAGTCGTGGAAACTACGTCCGGAAACACAGGATTTTCTCTTGCTATGGTTTGTATTATCAAAGGATATCAATGTATTCTTGCCGTAAGCGATAAAACCAAGCCGGAAAAGATTTCTTACCTGAAAGCTTTGGGTGCCACAGTATATGTTTGCCCGGCCAACGTTCCCGCAGATGACCCGAGATCTTATTATGAAGTAGCCAAAAGAATTGCTTCGGAAACGCCTAATTCTGTGTACATCAATCAGTACTTTAATGAATTGAATATTGATGCCCATTATCAGACTACAGGTCCTGAAATCTGGGAGCAGACACAAGGAAAAATCACCCATCTTTTCGCGTGTACGGGAACGGGAGGAACTTTATCCGGTTCAGCCAAATTCCTGAAAGAAAAGAATCCCGCTGTCAAGATCATTGGTGTGGATGCAGACGGATCTATTCTGAAAACTTATCACGAAACCGGTGAAATCCATAAGGAAGATGTTCATCCTTATCAGATTGAAGGAATGGGAAAAAACTTAATTCCTTCTGCTCTTTTATTTGATAAAGTGGATGAGTTCGTAAGAGTGAATGATGAAATGTCAGCCTACAGAACCCGTGAAGTCGCTTTAAAGGAAGCAATCATGGGAGGTTATACAACAGGAGCTGTTACACAGGCGTTATTACAATATGCACAATCTCATGAGTTTTCAAAAGACGATGTGATTGTTTTGATCTATCCGGACCATGGTTCCAGATATATTACCAAAGTGTACAGTGACAAATGGATGGCGGAACAAGGTTTTATCAACAATTGTGTTCACAATTATGATGAAGTTTTCAAAACAGAATTCATTAAATAAAAAATAATAAATCACGATACAAATCAAGCCTTTTTGTAGATCATAAAGGCTTTTTTACTTAAAAATTACTTAATAAAATGTTGGATATTTTTGAAAGAATAAAAGAAAATCCAGGACCTCTTGGACAGTTTGCAGATTACGGTGAAGGTTATTTTATTTTCCCAAGGCTGGAAGGGCCTATCGGACCAAGAATGCAGTTTCAGGGAAGGGAAGTTATTTTCTGGAGTGCCAATGATTACTTAGGAATGTGTAACCACCCTGAAGTATTAGAAGCCGACGCCAAAGCTGCAGCTGAATACGGGATGTTCTATCCTATGGGAGCGAGAGCTATGTCCGGAGAAACAGAACAACATTTACAGTTAGAAAGAGAATTGGCAGATTTCGTTCAGAAAGAATCCGCTTATTTATTAAACTTCGGATACCAGGGAATGGTTTCTACCATTGATGCTTTAGTAAGCAGAAATGATGTGATCGTTTATGATGTAGATTCTCATGCTTGTATCGTTGACGGGGTAAGATTACACGCAGGAAAAAGATTTACCTATAAGCATAATGATATTGCAAGCCTTGAAAAGAACCTTCAAAGAGCGACTAAAGTAGCGGAAGAAACAGGAGGAGGAATTTTAGTCATTACGGAAGGAGTTTTCGGAATGAGAGGACAGCAGGGTAAATTAAAAGAAATCTGCGAGCTTAAATCCAAATACAAATTCAGATTATTGGTAGATGACGCTCACGGATTCGGTACACTTGGTAAAACAGGAGCCGGAGCTGGTGAAGAACAGGGATGTCAGGATCAGATCGATGTATACTTCTCTACTTTCGCTAAATCTATGGCTGGTTTCGGAGCTTTTCTAGCGGGGGATAAAGAAATCATCAGATATTTAAAATTCAACTTAAGATCCCAGATCTTCGCTAAATCTTTAACGATGCCAATGGTAATCGGAGGATTAAAAAGATTGGAGCTTTTGAGAACAAGACCTGAAATCAAAGCTAAGCTTTGGGAAAATACGAATAAACTGCAGAACGGACTTAGAGAAAGAGGATTCAATATTGGAGATACCAATACTTGTGTAACTCCGGTTATGATGCAGGGAACTCCGGTAGAAGCTACTCTTTTGGTGAAAGATTTAAGAGAAAACTACAGAATCTTTACTTCTGTCGTAGTATATCCGGTAATTCCTAAGGGAATGATCTTATTGAGATTAATTCCTACAGCGTCTCACACCGATGCGGAAATCAATGAAACACTTGCAGCATTTGAAGCGATCCACGATAAACTGGTAAGCGGATATTACAAGGAACAGGAACAAAAATTATTACAAGAGCAAGGTTTGAGCTTCAAACCAATCTAATAAATAAAAGCCACTGTTCATCAGTGGTTTTTTTTATGTCTCATTTTCAAAGCCAATACAATCATCCATGAAGTTTAAGGGTTATGCGTTAGGAATTATTTCATCGGTATCATACGGACTAATTCCGATTTTTATCTTACCTGTGAAACAGGCCCATTTTTCATTGGATATTACTCTGTTTTACAGATTTCTCTTTTCAGCATTAATGATCGGCGGATATTTATTGTATTCCAAAGAAAATTTTTCCATCAATAAAAAAGAAGGAATTGTTCTGGCTATACTTGGGATCTGCTATGCGCTTTCTTCGGAGTTTTTATTTTTAGGATATGATTATCTTACTGCGGGGATTGCTTCCACGGTATTATTCATTTATCCGGTTATTGTAGCACTCATCATGTTTTTCTTTTATAGGGAAAAACTCACAAAGCTTTCTATTCTCTCGTTACTTCTTGCTTTTGCCGGAGTAATTGTTTTATGCTTAAAAGGAAAAGGCTTAGAAATCAATTTTGCAGGATTAGGAATTGTGATGTTAAGCTCTCTTTTTTATGCGCTTTATATCATTATTGTCAACAAGTCAAATAGTAAGGTTTCAGGATTTAAGCTTTCTTTCTATTCCATGCTTTTCACTTCTTTATTCTTCATGATTAAATCGTTGATAGGACAAGAATCTTTTGCGATCCCTTCTGTAACAGTATTCTTTAATTTTGTTGTCTTTGCACTTCTTACGACTGTAATCTCCACATTGTGCCTTGTTTTTTCAATTAAAAGTATAGGCTCCACTCCTGCCGCTATTTTAGGAGCTTTGGAACCTGTGGTTGCGGTTATGGTAAGTGTTTTGATGTTTGATGAAAAATTCACTTTCAATTTATTCCTTGGAATTGTCCTGATTCTTTTAGGAGTTATCTTGAATGTTCTTGCGGGTAGCAAAAAAGCCGTTCATCATTAAAATCTGGAATATTTAAAATAACTTTGCAAAAAATTTACTGTTGAAAGATCTGCTTCTTATCACTCCGCCTTTTACCCAGCTGAATACCCCTTATCCTGCGACTGCTTATATTAAAGGTTTTCTGAATACCAAAAATATATCCAGCTATCAGATGGATCTGGGAATTGAAGTGATCTTGAAATTATTTTCAACAGAAGGACTTCAGAAGGTTTTTAATACAAAAATTGATCTGAAAACGGTTTCGGAAAATTCGCAAAGAATTTTTGCTTTAAGGGAAGAGTATATTAAAACCATAGATCAGGTTATTTTCTTTCTCCAGGGAAAAAATCCAACCTTAGCAAGACAGATTTGCAGCATGAATTTTCTTCCGGAAGCTTCCCGCTTCAATCAACTGGATGATATGGAGTTTGCATTCGGAAATATGGGTTTGCAGGATAAGGCGAAACATTTGGCTACCTTATATTTAGAAGATTTATCTGATTATATTGTTGAACATATCGATCCTGATTTCGGATTCAGCCGATATGCAGAACGTTTAGGAAAAAGTGCCAATTCTTTTGATGAATTGTATTCAAAGCTTTCGGGCGAATCAACATTTATTGATCAGATCACTTTAAAAATTTTTCAGGAAAAACTGGATATTATTCAACCTAAACTGGTTTGTTTTTCCGTTCCTTTTCCCGGGAATTTATATTCCGGTTTCCGATGTGCACAATTGATTAAGGAACATTATCCTCATATTAAAACCGTTATGGGAGGCGGTTTCCCAAATACCGAACTCAGAGAAGTTAAAGATCCTAGAGTTTTTGAATTCTTTGATTTCATCACCTTGGATGACGGAGAATTGCCTATTGAATTACTTCATCAACATATCTGTCAGTCTGAACAAAACGAAGAAACTCAATTTAAAAGGACCTTTTTAATTGAAGATAAAAAAGTTACTTATAAAAACAATTCTAAAAGACATGACTATAAGCAGGCTGAAATCGGTACTCCTGACTATTCTGATCTGTTGTTAAACCAATATATTTCCGTTATTGAAATTGCCAATCCGATGCACAGTTTATGGAGCGACGGAAGATGGAATAAGCTTACCATGGCTCACGGATGTTATTGGGGAAAATGTACATTCTGCGATATTTCTTTGGATTACATTAAAATTTACGAACCTATTTCCGCCAAAATTCTGGTGGACAGAATGGAGGAACTTATCCAAACAACCGGAGAAACAGGCTTTCATTTTGTAGATGAAGCCGCTCCACCTGCTTTGATGAGAGAAGTTGCGTTGGAAATCCTGAGAAGAAAATTGGTTGTAACGTGGTGGACCAACATCCGCTTTGAAAAAAGCTTTACCCGGGATTTATGTTTCTTGTTGAAGCTTTCAGGTTGTGTAGCGGTTTCAGGAGGTCTTGAAGTGGCAAGTGACCGATTGTTACAATTAATTGATAAAGGTGTTTCTGTAGAACAGGTTGCGCAGGTAACCCGAAATTTTACGGAAGCCGGAATTATGGTTCATGCATATCTGATGTATGGCTACCTTACCCAAACCGTTCAGGAAACCGTGGATTCTCTGGAAATGGTAAGGCAGATGTTTGAAATGGGAATTATGCAAAGTGCTTTCTGGCATCAGTTTGCGATGACCGCTCATTCGCCGGTAGGTTTGAATCCTGAGGAGTTTGGTGTGATACCAATGAAGCAGGAAATTCTGTTTGCTAACAATGATGTTGATTTTAAAGATAAAACAGGAGTTGATCATAGCAAGTTCAGTTTCGGATTAAGAAAATCTCTCTTCAATTATATGCATGGAATTAATTTTGAAATTCCTTTACAGGATTGGTTTGATTTCAAAATTCCGAGAACGACCATTCATCCGGATTATATTCACGACTGTCTTTTGGAAGATGACCAATTTAATTTTAAGGGAAATTCAAAAATCATTTTCCCGGATAAAAACGTAATCGCTGAGAATTACGTAAAACCAAAAAAGAAAACCTCCTGGCCGTATACGCGATTGACGTTCCATTTAAAAACCAACATCGTCAATGTAGATTTGGAGCAGGAAAAAGCAGAATGGCTGATAAAAATACTTGCTGAACATTCTATAGAAAACGAGAAAAAGATTACACTTCAACAACTTAAGATCCAGTTTGAAGAAAATTTTGACGATTTTGAACTGTTCTGGTTCTCAAAGCCGATGCAACAGCTAAAAGATAATGGGGTTATTCTGACTTTGTAAATAAAAAATTCCGGAATTGTTTTCCGGAATTTTTATTTTAAATATCGTCAATGAGACTTTTATTTTTCAGTACCTTCTTTTGTTACCGGCCCCGTCGTCAGCTTTCCCTGAATTTTAATAAAGTTGGGATCCATGATGGCCATTCTCTCTGCGATAGCTTTGTAGGTAGGGAATTTCAGGATGGAAGCTCTTCCGGACATTTCCCTGTAAAGGGTAAAAACTTTTCCACCTGCCGTTTTCAATTGTTTGGTTGTCGTAATATATCTGCCAATATACTTGCTGTTAGCATCATAGATTTCAATGTCCATAAAGGTTTTGTCGGTGATGGTATCTTCAGAACCAAAGCTCACCGGCAAATTGGTGAAGTATCCTACCGGTTTACCATTACTCAATATTTCTCCTACATTGTTGACCGTAATATTCAGTTTATCAATTTTACTTCTTACCGAATAGGCTTCTTTAGTTTTGGCATCCAGATTCCTTTTGGGAGCTTTAGTAAAAAGTTCATCCAGATTTTTGATATTGATTCCTTTATTATCAATAATTTTCAATCCTTTAACAGAGGTAAATACTGCAGACTTTTCTTCTCCTGAGAATGCGGAAGGAGAAATATAGTCTAATTCCAGGATTTTATCTTTATTATAAATTCTATTGATTTTAATATAACTGTCCCGTACAGAATCTACTATGCTTTTGTCAACAAACTCAATAGTATAAATCGGTGTCTCCTTTAAGTCCATGAAAGTATATTCACTGGATTTATTGGATATTTTTGCAACGTGAATTCCGTCTATTGTTATAATTCCTCTTTTGGTTTTAATATTTTGAGCATTGAGGAGAATACCCAAAACTGTAAAGAATATGATTGTACTTTTCCTCATAAAATCAGATTTTTACATGGCATAAAAAAAGTGTAACAAAGTTACACTTTCTTGAAAATATATTTAGCTTTTCATTTAATTATTCACAAAGGATAATTCCTTTATTATGATTAAATTCTACAACACCGCTTTTGATAGGATAAGAAAATACAGAATCTTTCTCATTTTCTTTGGTAAAATATTTAGCATAAGCTTCGTTCAAAGACTTGGCATATAATTTTACTTTACCACCCGTTAAAGAAGAAACAATTCCTGCGTGGTTTTGCATGATGTGGAATTCACCATTTTTTCCCGGCAGCAATACAGATTCTACTTCTCCTTCAAAAACTACGTATTCTGGTGTTAAAATTTTTATATTCATTTTAATTTAGATTAAAAGATTAAAAGATTGAAGATTAAAAGATTTGATAAACATTACATGTCTCTCATCTCATCTAAAAATCTTATGTCTAATTTATTAAGCGTTTTCAGCCAACATTTTTTGTCCGGCTTCAATAGCTTCTTCGATAGTTCCTTTCAGGTTGAAAGCAGCTTCCGGTAAGTGATCTAATTCACCATTGATAATCATGTTGAATCCTTTGATCGTATCTTTGATGTCTACCAAAGCTCCCGGAATACCTGTAAACTGTTCCGCTACGTGGAATGGCTGAGATAAGAATCTCTGAACTTTTCTTGCACGATAAACGACTAATTTATCTTCTTCTGAAAGTTCTTCCATACCTAAGATCGCGATGATATCCTGTAACGCTTTATATCTCTGAAGAATTTCTTTTACTCTTTGAGCACAGTCATAATGCTCATTTCCGATGATTTCAGGAGCTAAGATTCTTGAAGTAGAATCCAGTGGATCTACCGCCGGATAGATACCTAATGAAGCAATTTTTCTGGAAAGTACCGTAGTTGCATCCAAGTGAGCAAACGTAGTTGCAGGAGCCGGGTCAGTTAAGTCATCCGCAGGTACATATACCGCCTGTACTGAAGTAATAGATCCGTTTTTAGTAGAAGTAATTCTTTCCTGCATTGCCCCCATTTCAGAAGCAAGAGTCGGTTGGTATCCTACTGCAGATGGCATACGACCTAAAAGTGCAGATACCTCAGAACCAGCCTGTGTAAAACGGAAGATATTGTCTACGAAGAACAGTACGTCTCTACCTTGTCCACTTTCTCCACCGTCTCTGTAGTACTCAGCTAATGTAAGTCCTGAAAGGGCAACTCTGGCTCTCGCACCTGGTGGCTCATTCATCTGTCCGAAAACGAAAGCAGCTTTAGAATCTTTCATTACTTCTAAGTCTACTTTAGAAAGATCCCAACCTCCGTTTTCCATAGAGTGCATGAAATCGTCACCATATTTGATAATTCCTGATTCCAACATCTCTCTCAAAAGGTCATTTCCTTCTCTCGTTCTTTCGCCTACTCCGGCGAATACAGAAAGACCTCCGTGTCCTTTTGCAATATTATTGATCAACTCCTGGATCAATACGGTTTTACCTACACCCGCACCACCGAACAAACCAATTTTACCTCCTTTTGCGTAAGGCTCAATAAGGTCGATTACTTTGATACCTGTATATAAAACTTCAGCAGAAGTTGAAAGTTGATCGAATTTCGGAGCTTCTCTGTGGATAGGAAGACCTCCTTCTTTAGAAATATTTTGAAGTCCGTCAATAGCATCACCAACAACGTTGAAAAGTCTTCCGTTTACTTCATCACCGATTGGCATGGTAATAGGGTTTCCGTACCCGATTACTTCCTGACCTCTCTGAAGACCGTCAGTTGCATCCATTGCGATACATCTTACTGTATCTTCACCAATATGTTGTTCTACTTCTAAGACTAATTTTTCACCGTTTCCTTTTGGAATTTCTAACGCGTCATAAATGTTTGGAAGTGCCTCCACTTCTGTAAAGACTACGTCGATTACCGGACCAATAATTTGAGAAATTTTTCCTTTAATTTGGTTTGCCATTGCTAAATTTTTTCTTGGTGCAAATATAATGAAACTTCACAAACCCACAATTGGTAAAAAAAAGATTTTTATCATACTTTTTAATAGTTTACCAATGTATCAATTTAGCAATCTAACAATGCCAACGGTTAAAATATTGGTAAACTGTCATATTGATACATTGATACATTATCTCTATATTTGCACTCAAAATTTTTTTCCGTTTTGAAAGTTTTCAAGAATTTTAACGATTATTCCTCTCAGAGACCTTTGGCACTTTCTTTAGGCATGTTCGACGGGGTTCATCTTGGACATAAATGTATTATTGATGAGCTGATAAAAGTAGGTGCAGAAAACAATCTGGAAACTGCCGTTCTTACTTTCTGGCCTCACCCGCGATTTGTATTCAACCCGAATGAAGATCTGAAATTGCTGAATACATTGGATGAAAAAACATTATTGATGGAAAAATACGGCATCAATAATTTGTTTCTGAAAGAATTTGATGAAGAATTCAGAAATCTTACCGGAGAGGAGTTTGTGCGACAGATTCTTATTGACAAATTGAATGTGAAATACCTTATTATAGGATATGACCATTCTTTCGGAAAAAACAAAAGCGGAAATTTTGAATTGCTTCAGAAGCTATCCAAAGAACTGGATTTCGAAGTGGAACAGATGGAAGCCATCAATATTCATGAAAATAATGTAAGCTCCACCAAAATAAGAAATGCTCTTTTAACAGGTAAGATCAAAGAAGCTAATGAAATGCTGGGGTACTCCTACTCTGTTTCCGGAACCGTAACTCATGGAAAGAAGATCGGACGAACAATAGGCTATCCTACCGCCAACATCGAAACGGATTCTATTAAACTTTTACCACAAAAAGGTGCTTATATTGTTGAAGTTTTTGTGAAAGACCAACAATATAAAGGAATGCTGAGTGTGGGAACCAACCCGACAGTCAATGGAGACAAATTAACCGTTGAAGTGTATATCCTTGATTTTAATGAGGATATCTATGATGAAAAGATCACGGTAAAATTCAGGGATTTTTTACATGAGGAGATCAAGTTTGAAGGTCTTGAAAAGCTGATCGAAAGGCTTGATGAAGATAAAAGATTAACAGAAGAATTCAATTTTTAAAAAATAAAAAAAGCTTACCCAAATTGGTAAGCTTTTTTTATTTATTATTTATATCCTAAAATCTGATTTTCTGAATTGATGGCTTCTTCCACGAACTTTTTAAATTCAGGATACTGTTCTTTTTTGATATTATCCCAAGGCGTAATGGCTGTTCTTGTAATTTTCAACCTGTTATTTTTCTGCAGTTCGTAATTAACCTCATATTTAAAATTATTGTAGGCTAATGACTTATTCTCCGGAATTTCAATAAACTTCATGGTCTCAGGGATATTCAGGTATACTTCTTCTACATATTCGTTTTGTCTTTCATATTTGGTGTACTGAATATCAGTATTTCTGTTTTCCGTAGCAATAATCTCTTTGGTAAAAGGCTTCGTTACAAAAGGAATTTTCATAATCTTCAGGCTTCCTACAGACTGCGGCTTATCATTTACATTGAACTGGATTTCATACGCCAGTGGTTTTACCGTAAGGTCTTTACCTTCCAATAGCTTTATGCCTTTCACACTGATCACTTTATCCAATACGGAACCATATTGTTCTTCCATGGCTTTTTTACGGAATTCTTCTGTTTGTTCCGGCTGGAAGAAATCATTGAAATAGCTTTTTGTTTCCCCGGTCACATATTGCCTGGTCAGGAAATTCTGATTATCTCCGTTTACCGTTACATCACTGATCGTTTTGTACACAGACCTAGTATTATTGTCAACAGGAATCTCTATTAAATTGGCAGATCCGCCATTAATTACCAATGCTTTCGCCTTATAATTGGATTTTACCGTTGCATTGAAAGGAAGATATTTATCCGTCATTTCAAGATATGTTTCCTTACCATCAAGATTCACTTTAACGATACAATGGTTAAAGTTCAGGTTCGGCAACAAAAGAAGCTGTGGAGCATTATTATTCGTCTGAACCAATACAAGATTGGACTTCAAACCAGCCTGGTTACCTAAGATCACAAACAAAGTGGAAAGATCTTTACAATCTCCTAATTTGGTGACCAGCGTTTTGGATGGTTTTTGTGGAATATATCCGCTCTGACGGAAATCCACTGAGCTATAGGTTACATTTTTTTCAATATAGTTATAGATCTTTTCTGCTTTCTCAGTATCAGACATTCCGGAGACTCCCTGGGGAAATATTTCTTTAAACGCTTTTTCCACCACTTTATCGGAAACAAGACTTTTTTTCGTAACATCAGCATACCAATTGGCGATTTCCTGCCATGTTTTAATAGAATTCGCCGTTACCGAAATGGTGGCATCATAAAAACTGGGACCATAATATTCTTCCAGATCCAATTCAGGCAGATCATTAAGCTTCCAGGTCTGGAACAATTTGTTTCCAGATTTCTTTTTAGTGGAATTGATTTCTCTATTGTTGTTTTTCACCTGGTAGCTCATGCTTTCCGGGGTTATCAGGGTAAAAATAGATTCTACTACCGGATATTCCGAATTAAAGTATGAGCTTAAATTAAAATCTTTATAAAATCTTCCACCATTTCTTTCAAGGCTTTCTTTCTGAATAAGAATAACATCGCCCACAGCAAGATTGGTGAATACAATCTGATCATCGGACTTTTCTCCCGGAATAATATTTCCGTCCGGTTTTACGATCTCAGATTTCAGAACATCATCATTATAGTTGATATAGTATTCCTTCATTTCCTCAATCCCTTTATCAGAAGTAATTTCATAGAGATAGGTACTTCTTTTTTTCAATCCTCCTTCCGGATACACATTGGCAATATATTCATCCAGAAGTACGGTAACCCTTTTTTAGCTTTTGTCCCTTTATTTCTTCTTTCTGCAATTATCTTATACAGATCTTTAATAGCAGTCTGATCGATCTCATCTTCTGCCTGATCCAGATCTCTTATCAGCTTATGCATATCTTCATTTTCCGTGTTATGAGAAAGGGCAAGCTTGGCAAACTTTACGGCTTCTGTTTTCTTGTTTTGCTTGGCCAGATTTTCAGCCTTTTCAGCAAGCAATGTGTAGGAATAAGGGAAATTGCCTAATGCCTCTTCTATTTCCTTCATTATTTCCTGATTTTGAGCATGCTCATCCAGCAGGGCAATGTACTGACTTCTGAATGAGTTGATTGAAGGATATAATTCTATGTATTTTTTAAGGATCTTTTTCTGATCTTCTACCCGATTGGCCTTCTGATAATAGCTGAACAACATTTCCATGACATCCGGGCTCAATCTTTTTTCATAAGCTTCTTCAAATTTTTTAATGGTAACACTCTGATCCTTTTTATCAAAATCTTCCAGTGGAGTAAATACGGCAAAGAATTTTTCATTCACCCCGTAATTTTTTTTCAGGTTACTGACATGCGTTTTTACCTTATCAATATCCCTGTTTCTCATTGCTATAATTACATCAAAGAACTCTGACATATTTTTAGCTTTGGTTTTAGCCAATACATCCCTGTATTTCTCAATATCTTTAATGGAGGCATTTTCAAATTTATCCCAGTCACCCATTTTCATGATGGGAACAAGAAAGTATTCGGCATCATTGAGCTCGATATTCTTAAACACTTCTGAAACTTTCTCCGAATCTTCAATGTTATTATAATATTTGGTGAGCAAACCTTGTACAAGAGAGGATTTAGGATATGTTTTCAGAAAATCATCGATTAATTCTTTAGCCTGATCGTTTTGAAAATTACTTAAATACGCAGAGGTCAAAAGGTATTTATAGAAAAAGCTGTCAGGGTTTTGCCTGATCTTTTCTTTAAAGAATGTTTCAAACTGAAGGGGAATTTCCTTGGGTTGTAATTGGGCCGGCGAACTTTTCTGGTAATTCTGATAGGTATTATAATATTTCAGATCGGTAATTCTCTGATAATGGGTATCAAAAGGAATAACCATGAAAGCATTACTCGTATTCTTTGCATCAAACTTTAAGAGTAGCCTGTTAACCCCTTTAGGTAAAGTAACTTCCACTAAATGTGCACCCAGATTGGTATAGCCTTCATTGGTACTTGACAGGATTTCCGTATCATTTAAAAACAACCTGAACTCCGCATTGGTATCTACTTCTAAAAGGATCTTTCTTTCAGCCGGATTTTCTATAAAAGACTGGGCATACACAATCCCTCTTCCGTATTCCAGTTCGTTGATAAAAAACTCAAAACCGTCATTGGAAGGATGTTTTCTGTTATACCACCCTACATTTCCGAAGCTATTCGCATTGAAAAGCTTGTCATTGTTCGCATATGTTTCAGGTTCATATTCATTATACAGCCCGCTTCCATTGAGGTTTTCAAATACACCTGCGAATTGCCATTTATCAATTCTTTTAATCTTATCTATCGCTTTATCTGCTCCCTGAAGATTATTTCTTCGCCTGTCTAATATCGCTTTAACTTCCAGAATGAAAGGTAAACTTCCATAAAGCCCGTCTTGTTCAAGAAGGTCGATTTTTTTATAAGAATAGTCATCCAAACTGCTGTCTTCACTGTCTCCGAATACAAATTTCTTTTTGAAAATAGGATACAGATACGTTTGCTCCGGCTTAAGGGTAATAAAATTCTTAACAAACGTTTCATCAAAGATGAGCTCGCCGCTTTCTTCTTCAATTAAAGCATCCAGAAAAAGAGATTCCAGATCTTTTAGTTTATGGTCTTTTAAGTTTTTATCATAATAGGTTCTTGCTTCTACT
>NZ_BAAFHL010000028.1:0-36624 GCF_042849955.1 Chryseobacterium barbadense | reverse complement strand
GCTTCGCTTGCCGCAACCCAATTTTAAGGATAACAAAAAAAGACAGGCTTAAAACCTGTCTCAAAAAATATATCGTGTTATTTTTTACTCTACGCTTATTACTTTTTCAATTTCCGGAGCGTGTTGCTTAATGGTATTTTCAACACCCAGTTTCAGGGTCGAAAAATTCAGTGAGCACCCGGAACAGTTTCCTAACAGCTTTACAAAAACCTGATTATCCTTCACATCGATAAGCTCGATATCTCCACCATCCTTATTCAGGAACGGCCGGATGCTATCCAGAGCTTCCATTACTCTTGTTACTGTATCTTCGTGTGTTATGTTTGTTTCCATATTTTTTTCTGTTCAATTCGGTTTTTTCAAATCTTATTGAATGATTTTACTTTTTAGCTTTCGGCGAACATCCCGCCATTGTTGTAATTTTTACCGCTTCTGTAGGAGGAAGATTTTTATTTCTTTCCACCAGGCTTTCTACCATTTTTCTAGCCGTCTCCGTATAGATATCTGCAATTTTAGAATTTTCCTGCAAAGCGGCCGGTCTTCCTACGTCTCCAGCTTCTCTGATGCTTTGGATCAACGGAATCTCTCCCAGTACAGGAATTCCAAGATCTTCAGCCAAATATTGCGCTCCCTGGTTTCCAAAGATATAATATTTATTGTCCGGTAATTCTTCCGGTGTAAAGTACGCCATATTTTCGATTAATCCAAGAACCGGAATGTTAATACTTTCCATCTGGAACATCGCGATTCCTTTTCTAACGTCTGCCAGGGCTACATGTTGAGGTGTACTTACGATCACCGCACCCGTTACGGGAACTTCCTGAATGATGGATAAATGAATATCACCTGTTCCCGGAGGAAGATCGATCAACAAGAAATCCAATTCACCCCATGCTGCATCCCTGATCATCTGGTTCAATGCTTTTGAAGCCATCGGGCCTCTCCATACCACCGCTTGGTTGGCTCCAGAAAAATAACCTATGGAAAGCATTTTTACTCCATAATTTTCAATCGGCTTCATCAGGTTCTTTCCGCCCACTTCTACTGAAATCGGTTTCTGGCCTTCCGTATCAAACATGGTAGGAACAGACGGGCCGTAAATATCCGCATCCAATAATCCTACTTTGAAGCCCATTTTCGCTAAAGTAACTGCCATATTTGCAGATACCGTAGATTTTCCTACCCCTCCTTTTCCGGAAGCAATGGCAATAATATTTTGAATTCCCGGGATTTGTTTTCCTTTGATCTGGCTTTGCTGAATTTCGCTTGGTTCCGGAGAAGCAATTTTAAGCTTCAACTGAACATGCTCTCCGAACTCACTGGCAAAAGCCTGCTTCATCGCCGCTTCCAGTTTTTTCTTTTCGTGCATTGCCGGTGAATGTGCCGTCATATCAATATACACATCATCACCCATGATCTGAAGATTATTCACTAAATCATCAACTTCTATCTCTTTAAGGAAATTCTGAACCTTTTCTTTCGTCAACATAAACTAAAATAAATGTCTACAAATTTACGGATTTTTTCGACAATTTAGAATCAATAAAATCTATAACCTCAGGTGATAAATCGCATCACTATAATTTCTTATATTTATTTCCATGTCATTACTTTAACTTATTAAAAACCTACAACATGAACTCCACCGCTTATCTATCTAAATATGCTTCTCCCCAAGGAATTTTTACCGTCGGAAATACCAGGTTCAAATGGTATCACCTGGCAAAAGATCCTGAAAATATCATGCAATCTGATATCGACAAGGCCAAAACCTGCATAGAAAAGGCTTCAGAAAATTTTCAGGATATTGATGACCTGGGATTTGTCATCATGCACCGCTGTGAAGAAAATTACCTGCTATTGGTCTGCACATGGAGAAGTGAGAATGAATTGTGGGAAAGTGTCTATTTTGATGGCTCAGGAAATTTTGAAGTCTGGGACAGAAATAAAGTTCATCTTCCTACATATTGTGTCTGGGAAATGGGAATCGTTTATCACGAATCAAGGGCATGGAAAACATTTTTAGGAACCGCAAGAGCGGAAAATAACAAGCTGGATTATTTACAGGATTTCTTTGAAGGAGAAGTCTGATCCTAAAGGTTGTGATATAAAAAGGCTTCCTTTCTGACCCGTTATTTGCTTATATTCGCTGTCATAAAATTATTACATGAAAAACAAATTAATTTTAGTTTCTTTATTCATTACCCAAATCTTTTATTCTCAAAACTATTCTCAGTACGTTAACCCATTTATTGGAACCGGCGGCCACGGTCACACTTTTCCCGGAGCTATCGTTCCTTTCGGAATGGTTCAATTGTCCCCGGACACAAGAATTGACGGAAGCTGGGACGGATGCAGCGGTTATCATTATTCAGATTCGGTTATTTATGGTTTTTCTCACACCCACCTGAACGGAACGGGTGTTTCAGATTACGGCGATATTATGCTGATGCCTACAATGGGAAATCCAAGCCTGAATAACAAAGAATATTCTTCCAAATTTTCGCATAAAAATGAAAAGGCTTCGGCAGGATTTTATTCCGTGAAATTAGATAAAAACAATATTGATGTTCGTTTGACTACAACTACAAGAGTGGGTTATCACGAGTATATTTTCAACAATGCAGGAAATGCAAATATCATCCTGGATCTAAACCACAGGGATAAATTACTGGAAGGTGAAGTAAGGATCATTGATGATAAAACCATTGAGGTGTTCAGAAGAAGCGAAGCTTGGGCAACCAACCAATATATCTATGCAAGAATTGAGTTTTCCAAACCGATGAAAATTTCAAAAAAGAACGTGAACGGAAAGCAGGAAAACAATTTTTATACAGGAACTCAATTAGCATTGGCTTTTTCCACTTCCGTCAAAAAAGGGGAAAAGATCAATGTAAAAGTAGCCATTTCGCCTACTACCTATGAAGGCGCCGCTAAAAATATGTTTGCTGAAGGTAAATCTAATGACTTTGAGTCTATAAAAGCACAGGCTGCGAACGCATGGGATAAAGAACTTTCAAAAATTGAGGTAAAGTCTGATGATAAAGATAAATTAACGGTTTTCTACACCGCACTGTATCACGTTTTCACGCAACCGAACATCAATATGGATGTCGATGGAAAATACAGAGGCAGAGATAACAAGCTCTATACGGCTAATAATTTCGGATACTATTCCGTATTCTCGCTTTGGGATACATTCAGGGCAGCGCATCCTCTGATGACGCTGATCGACAGAAAAAGAACGACAGATTTTATCAATACGTTCATCAGGCAATATGAACAGGGCGGAAAGCTTCCGGTTTGGGAGCTGGCTTCTAATGAAACCGAATGTATGATCGGGTATCACTCCGTTTCCGTCATTGCCGATGCGATGGCCAAAGGAATTACCGGCTTTGATTATGAAAAGGCATTCGAAGCCGCCAAAAATTCTGCCATGCTGGATATTTTCGGACTCAACGCCTATAAACAGAACAATTACATCAGCATTGATGATGAGCATGAAAGTGTTTCCAAAACAGTGGAATATGCATATGATGACTGGTGTATCGCTCAGATGGCTAAAATTTTAGGCAAAAAAGAAGATTACCAGTATTTTATGAAACGTTCTCAAAGCTGGAAAAATCTTTATAATCCGCAAAACGGCTTTATGCAGCCAAGAAAGAACGGAAACTGGTATGAACCTTTCGAGCCGAGAGAAGTGAATAACAATTATACAGAAGGGAATTCCTGGCATTATTCTTATTCTGTGCAACAGGATATTCCAGGTTTAATTGCCGCTCACGGAGGAAAAGAGAAATTTGAGCAGTTCATTGATGCCATTTTTTCAGCTCCGGAAAAAACAACAGGAAGAGAACAGGCTGATATTACCGGATTAATGGGACAATACGCCCAGGGAAATGAACCTAGCCATCACATTGCTTATCTGTACAATTTTGTAGACAAACCTCAGAAAACGGAAGAGAAAATCAAATATATTCTTGATCATTTCTATAAAAACACTCCGGACGGACTGATTGGAAATGAAGATTGCGGACAGATGAGCGCATGGTATATCCTAAGCTCCATGGGAATTTATTCTGTTACTCCCGGAAAGCCGGAATGGGAAACCATAACGCCGTATTTTGATGAAATAAAACTTCATCTGGAAGACGGAACCACAAGAGTTATTACTAAAAACACAAGCAAGGCAGAGCTTAAAAAGCTGGGCTTTGAAAATATAAAACCTGCCAAAGATTTCAAATATCCTGAACTGACTGCCTCTCCGGTTATTGCAGCAGATAGATTATTCGATTTCTCTACGAAAGTTGAGATCACTCCTCTGAATCCGGGCGATAAAATCTATTATATGACCTTAGATGAAGGTGATGTGAATGTAAGAAAGACTTTCAAAGTCTATAAAGAACCTTTCAATATTTATAAGACCACTCAGGTTTCCGCTTACGCTGAAAGAAAAGGCGAAAAAAGTTCTGTGACCACCGCCAGCTTCAACAGAAGGCCGAACCACTGGGATATCACTGTACATTCTAATGTTAACCCACAATATACCGCAGGAGGCAAATTAGCACTTATTGATGGTATTAATGGTAGTGTAAATTGGAGAAAAGGAGAATGGCAGGGATACCAGGGGCAAAACTTTGAAGCGATCATCGATATGCAGTCGCCTCAGGAAATCACCCAATTATCTTCTACCTATCTTCAGGACAGCAGAGCCTGGATCTTAATGCCTAAGAAAGTGGAATATTATGCATCTATGAATGGTAAAGATTATGTTCTCCTGAAAACTATTGATAATACCATAGACCCAAAAGATGAAAAAGTTCAAATCAAAAATTTCTCTACTGAGATCCTTCCTACTGAAGCAAGGTTCTTAAAAGTTAAAGCCTATTTCTTTGGAAAACTTCCGGAATGGCACCAAGGTGCAGGTGGAGATTCTTATATCTTCATTGATGAAATTTCTTTGAAATAGCTGTAATATATTTATATAAAAAAACCTCCGATAGCTCGGAGGTTTTATTTTGTTAAGATGCTTCGGCTTCGCTCAGCATGACATTTCTAATTTAATCTTTCAGACCAGTTTAAGCCGTCAGGAAGCTCCAAATCAGAAAACTCAATGTGAATGACCCGCCTTTTCTTTCCATTGGTTGTTCTGTTTGAACCGTGAAGAATAAGAGGTTTCATTATCATCACTCCTCCTCTTTCTACCTTACAGATTTCTTCGGTCTCTATACTCCGGTCAATAGTCTCCGGCCTATAAATACCTTTAGAATGGGATTTTGGAATAACTTTTAATGCTCCATTCTTTTCATCGGTATCATCTAAATGAATTCTTATTGTGTAAATATTTTCCAGTATAGACAAAGGAGGTTGAACAGCAAACTGATTTTGCTTGGTCGTCCATGGACCAAAACCTTTAAGCTCTACCTTTTTGTCGACAGAGATGGTCAAATCCTGGTGATAAGCAACATACCAATTCGATTTTTCAGGTTTATCGAAATAGATACTTTTTACAGCCAAATATTTTTCTCCGAAAATTTCATGAATAATGGCTTTCATGTTATTATTAAATACCAGATCACTGATCTCCGGAATTTCTTTTAAAAACTGCCTTATTGCAAATAAGTCCTCAGACTGTCTGAAATTTTCATTGGAAGCATCAATATTCTTTAAAATCTCATCTATCTTTTCAAGTTCATTATCTGAAAAGATAGTATTGATTATTGTAAATCCGTTTTCGAGAATATGATTTTTATGAACCTGTAAATTCATAAATTACATTTTTCCGCCATGATCTTCAAGCTCTCCTTCCCATTTGGAAACAGCTGAAGTGGCTAATGCATTTCCTAGCACATTGGTCATACTTCTTCCCATATCACAGAAGTGGTCGATCGGTAAGATCAAAGCAATCCCTTCCGGCGGAATACCGAACATCGAACAGGTTGCTACAATGATAACCAGTGAAGCTCTTGGAACCCCTGCAATTCCTTTTGACGTTAACATCAGAACCAAAAGCATGGTGATTTGCTGCCCTACGCTCATTTCAATTCCGTAAATCTGTGCAATGAAAATAGAAGCAAACGTCATATACATCATACTTCCGTCCAGATTGAATGAATATCCTAATGGTAAAATAAAAGAAACCACCCTGTTATTACATCCGAACCTTTCCAGCTCTTCCACCAGTTTCGGAAAAACAGCTTCGGAACTTGTTGTAGAAAAAGCAATCAGTAATGGTTCTTTAATTCTTTTCAAGAGTTCGAAAAGACGGTTTCCTAAAATAAGGTAACCCACCAATAATAATACCAGCCAAAGAATACCTAAGGCAAAAAAGAAATCCCTTAAATAAATGGCATACACCTTAAATATTTCAAATCCGTTGGTAGCAACCACTGCCGCAATGGCCCCCAATACTCCAAGCGGGGCAAACCACATGATATATCCTACCATTTTAAGAATACCATGAGCAATAACGTCAAGTAATTTAATAACCGGCTGAGCATACTCATCCCCCAGATTGGCCAGTGCAATCCCGAACATAATGGAAAAGACTACAATCTGCAATACTTCATTGGTCGCAAAAGCTTCAAATACACTTTTAGGAATCACATGTTTTACAAAATCTTCCAGTGAAAAGCCTTTACTGCTCTTCAAAAGCTCTTCGGCAGAAGCAGCATCCTGAATCGGTAATTTGGTTACGTGGCCCGGCTCAAGCCAATTCACAAGGACCAACCCGATAAAAAGGGAAACCAAAGAGGCTGAAATAAACCATAGCATTGCTTTTGTTCCTACTCTGCCTATCATTTTGATATCGCTCATTTTGGCAATTCCCACTACCAATGTGGTAAATACCAAGGGGGCAATAATCATCTGAACCAAACGGATAAAGATGGTTCCCAGGAGTTTTATGTTTTTAGAAAAGGGTTCTGCGCTTTCCGGATATTGTATGTGTACAAATCCTCCGATTCCAACTCCCAGAATAAGAGCAATGATAATTGCTATAAAAAGTTTATTTTGTCCTTTCATATAAATAGTTCAAGTGCCACAAATATAATGTTTTTCATTTGAGGTATAGAATTTCTTCGTTGAGATTAAATTTATGTTACATTTTCGATACATTAAAATTAACAGCCTGATTCTGAAAATATTGAAAAAAAATTAAGAAATATTTATCTAATTTTTATTCATTTGGTATAAATTTTATTATTACATTTGATTGTATTAAACATTAAATAAACATACAACTATGAAAAAAACTATCGCAATGGCTGCATTGGCTGTAGCTGTGTCATTTGGATCGGTTTCTTGTAAAAAGAAAGTTTCTGATGCGGATCTTCAAACTCAGGCTACAACTGTAGTAACATCTAATCCTAATGCTTCTGTTGAGGTAAAAGACGGTGTTGCCCACTTAAGCGGAACTTTTGCAGATCAGGCTTCAAAAGATGCAATGATTGCTCAGTTAAAAGCTATCAATGGTGTAAAAGACGTTATGGATATGTCAACTATCGCTGCTCCGGCTCCGGCTGCTGCACCGGTTGATACTACTTCGGCAGTAGATCCTGCGATTCAGCAAAAAGTTCAGGATGCTGTGAAAGATTTCCCTTCTGTAAAAGTAGAAGTGGTAAATGGAGAATTAACGCTTACAGGAAATGTGTCTCCTCAGCAGGCAAGAAAAATCAAAGAATCTGTTGATGCTTTGAAAGTCGGAAAAGTAAATTATAACTACACTGTAAAATAATTAATTAGAAATGAGCACATTACAAGATAAGTATTCAAGCGTAGTTTCTGCAGCTCAATCTGCAGGGATTTCAAATCTTAATGTTCAGGAGCAGGATGGTATCCTTTATATTTCAGGAAGTGCTTCTAGCACAGCTTCAAAAGATGCAGTATGGAATGCTTTAGGAGCTATTGACTCTACCTATTCAGCTTCTGATATCAACATTGATGTACAGGTTGCAGGTCTTGCTTCGGGAGCCGCTCTTACGGTAGCTACTGAAGATTCTAATCTGAACATCAGACAGGAGCCTTCTACTGAAGCTGCTGTTGTGGGTAAAGCTGCAAAAGGTTCTTCTGTAACATTAATTGAGCAAACTTCTGATGACTGGTGGAAAGTGAAAACTGAAGACGGACAGGAAGGCTATGCGTATTCAAGATATTTGAGAGCGTAAGTTTTAAGAACAACACATAATAATGTAAATGACCGGGATTTCCGGTCATTTTTTATTTCCACACCGTTCAAAAAATATTTTATTGTTAAATTAGCTTCAAATTAAATTTATGAAGCCCCATATACTCATTCTGTCTATTTTCTTTTTCATTGCAGGTTATGCCCAAAACACTCAGCAACAAGACACTTTTGTAAAAGACAACTTCACCAAACAGGAAGTTTATATCACAATGCGTGATGGTGTTAAGCTTTTCACAGCAGTGTACATTCCAAAGGATATTTCCAACAAAAACAAATACCCTTTTCTGATGCAGAGAACCTGCTACAGCATTGCGCCTTACGGTGAAAATGAATATAAAACCAAGCTGGGACCTAATAAATATCTGATGAACGACAAGTATATTTTCGTTTTCCAGGATGTTCGCGGCAGATATATGAGTGAGGGTACATTTACCAATATGACCCCACAGGTAGAACGTAAAGGTAAGACCAGTGTAGACGAAAGTACGGACACTTATGATACCATTGAATGGTTATTAAAAAATATCAAAAACAACAATGGAAAAGTTGGCCAGTACGGGACTTCCTATCCCGGATTTTATACAGCTGCCGGAATTCTGGCGCAACATCCGGCTTTAGTCGCTTCTTCTCCACAAGCTCCTATTTCGGATTTCTGGAATGATGATTTTCTTCATAACGGAAGATTTATGCTCGGATATTTCAGAACTTTTCCTGTTTTCGGAGTACAGAAAACAAAACCGGAAAATAAAGCATGGTACACCGATTCCATGATCAAGGTATCGTCGGAAGACGGCCTGAAATTCTACAGGGATATGGGTACATTAAAAGACGGATATGAAAAATATTATAAGAATAATTTCTTCATGACCGAAATTATGAATCACCCGAATTATGATGAATTCTGGCAGAAAAGAAACCTTTTACCGCACCTGAAAAACGTGAATCATGCGGTAATGACTGTTGGCGGATGGTTTGATGCAGAAGATCTGTCCGGTCCTTTGAATATTTATAAAACCATTGAAAAGACAAGCCCAAAAGCTAAGAATACCATTGTAATGGGACCTTTTTCTCATGGAGCATGGGCGCAGGAACAGGGAAAACATTTCCATAATCAGGTATATTTCGGAGACAGTATTGCGACATATTATCAGAAAAATGTAGAAACGAAATTCTTCAATCATTATCTAAAAGGAAATACCAAACAGGATGCAGGGTTACCGGAAGCCTTGATGTACGATACAGGTGCAAAACAATGGCGCGAATTTGCTACTTACCCGTCAAAAGAAAGCAAGAAAATCAGTTTCTATCTGGCTAAAGGAACGTTGAACAATGCTGCCGGACAAGGTTTTTCAGAATATTATAGTGATCCGAATAATCCGGTATTGAGTTCCGATAATTTGAAAGATTTCAATGGATTCACTCCGAAAAATTATATGTCGGAAGACCAGAGATTTGCCGAAGGAAGACCGGATGTTTTGACCTTCACCACGGATGTTTTAACGGAGGACATTACTTTCGCCGGAGAAATTATGGCTAAATTAAATATTGCTTCCACTTCCACGGATGCTGATTTCGCTGTAAAATTAATTGATGTTTACCCGGAAGATTTTAAACCCGCTCAAAAGAAAGATGGTGTAATCTATGGAAATTACCATCAGATGGTAAGAAGTGAAATTATGCCTGCAAGATTTAGAAATTCGAGAGAAAAAGGCGAAGCTTTGGTTCCTAATCAGAAAACGGCGGTGAACTTCAGACTACAGGATGTGGTTCATACTTTTAAAAAAGGACATAGAATCCAGATTCAAATCAGCTCAACATGGTTCCCGCTATTCGCAATCAATCCGCAAAAATTTATGGATAATCCGAATTTTGCTACGAAGGAGGATTATACGAAGGCATTTATCAGAATATTTAATGACAGTTCGATAGAAGCTGATATTTTGAAATAAGAAATTTAATTCGGGATAAGAGCTTTATACACAATCCGGCGTCACTTCGAGTAAATTTTTGAAAAAAATTGTATCGAGAATGTATGACCAGTTCTCGATACATTTTTCTCCATTTCATTGCGAAAAACACTCGAACTGACGATGATTTCCTCCTTCCGGGTTCAAATAATAATAGAAATGGTGACTTTACATGCAGTCACCATGATTTTTTATATACCTATACCGTTTGGTATTCCATAGGCACTAAAAATTAATCTGGTATACATCCTGAAATACTACCTGACCCATCACAAGTACCTGTTCCATATCCGGATGCGCTAATCCAGTCACAAAAAGCTCCCTCTTCTTTCCCTTTACAATCGTTTATAAAACCTCCTCCCTTAACGGATTTCAATTTTTCTCTTGAAATTTTTTTTAAGTTTTTCATATAATATTTTTTTATGTCTCCTACTCTATAAGCTTTTCGGATACCGCTCCTTCAAATATATTATTTTTTAGTATCACATCACTATGATATAAATTTCAACTCTATAACAAAAGAGGAATACCGGGACATATAATCTTACAATACAAGGAAAAACAAAAACACATTGCGATGCTCAACTAAAAACTATTAATGATAAACTATTGCTAAAAATTACTCTTCAATCGTTCTGAATGTAAGGTTTACTCGTGGAGTTTTCACTTTAGTAGTCGGTGGAAGCCTGTGAAGCCAGTGATCCTGTGTTATTCCTTTCATGACCAATAAACTTCCGTTTTCAAGGAATATTTCCACTTTTTCCTTGGTTTGCTTATGTTTGAATAGAAACTTTCTTTCAGCTCCAAAAGTCAAAGAAGCAATTGCGCCATGCTTTTTCAAATCTTTTTCCCCGTCGCTGTGATAAGCCATTCCTTCACTTCCGTCATGATACAGATTCAAAAGGCAGGAATTGTAGGTTTCTCCTGAAATTTCTTCGCATTTCCGTTTCAATTCCAGCAGTTCGGGAGTCCAGGGTTTTGCATGTTTGGTACGGTTGGAATAGGTGTATTCAAACTTTTCTTCTCCAAACCAGGCTACTTTTCTCTTCGTTAAAATCAGTTTCCCGAAGATCACTGCTTCATCATTTTCCCATGGAATCTGATTGAATAAATAATCATAATAAAAATCCGATTTTTCTTTGGTGAAAACCTTGCCGTAATAATGAACGGTTCCGTCGTGGGGAAGCATGTTGACCGGGAAATCCGAGATATCTTCAAATAAGCTCATCATTTTCTATTACATTTTAAGTTGAAGTAGAAGTTAAGAATAATACGTTTCGGCCGAAGCCATGATTTTTATATTGTTAAACAGAATAAAGCTCGTTCCTATTTCTGATATACCTGTGAGCTTTCCCAGCCCACTATAAGTTTCTTTCTCTCACTTCCCCATCGGTATCCTCCAATATGTCCGGAAGATTGAATCACCCGGTGACAAGGAATCAGAAACGCAACAGGATTACTGCCGATCGCCGTTCCGACAGCTCTTGATGCTCCCGGATTTCCGATTTTACCTGCCAGATTACCATAGGTAGATAATTTTCCTTTAGGGATGGTCAATAAGCTTTCCCAGACTTTAAGCTGGAAATCAGTTCCTTTTAAATGCAGTTTAATGGTATTCAGGCTTGTCCAGTCCTTATTAAAAATGGACAACGCATTTTCCTGGAGCTCATCCCTCTTTTCAAAAAAAGTAGCATTGGGGAATTTTTGTTTCAAATCTCCCAATGCTTTTTCCATATCTTCTTCGAAAGCCATATAACAGATTCCTTTTTCAGTAGAAGCTGCAATTACTTTTCCAAAAGGGCTTTCGGAAAAAGTATAATTAATCCTAAGGCTTTTTCCGCCGTTTTTATATTCTGCCGGAGACATTCCTTCAATTTTCACAAACAGATCGTGCAATCGGCTTGTACTTGACAATCCTGTCTCGTAAGCAGTATCAAATAAACTCGCTTTCTCTTCCTTCAATAAGCTTTTAGCATGCTCAAGACTGATGAACTGCAAAAACTTCTTAGGACTTGTTCCTGCCCAATCTGTGAATATCTTCTGGAAATGAGCCGGACTCAAATGAATTTTCTCCGCCACTTCATCCAAACTTGGCTGAAGCCTGAAATTGCTCTGGATATACTCTATCGCTTTGGCAATTCTGTTATAATCTATCTGACTTTGTGTGGACATTTTCGTTCTATTTTACCTCACAAATTTCCAAAGAATACGCAGCAGAAAAAATCCGATTCTTGCGGAATTTTAGTTGTTGTTATAAATATGATAGTAAGCAAGCATTTTGTAATATAACTTCGCAGCAAGGAATGCACTTGGTTTTGCCATCGGAGAATCCATTAATTCTACAATATCAAATGCTACTACATTACATTTTTCAAATACTTTTCTTAATAGTTCCAAAGTAGGATACCATTGCAATCCTCCCGGCTCTGGAGTTCCCGTTGACGGAGCAATAGAAGGGTCAAAAGCATCAAGGTCAATAGTGATGTACACATTCCCTGAAACTTTTTCCAGCACATCATTCACCCAGTTTTCATTATTGGCAATTTCGTGGGCGAAAAATACTCTTCCTTCCGGTAAATATTCAACTTCTTCTATGTCCATAGAACGGATTCCCACTTGTACTAAGTTATGTTTCTGATTCGCTTCAAAAACTGCACAGGCGTGATTGGAAGTAGATCCGTGGAATTCAGGGCGTAAATCTGTGTGAGCATCCAGCTGAAGAACCGTCAGGTTCTCAAATTTCTCACCCACCGCACGGATAGACCCGATAGAAACAGAATGCTCTCCTCCGAAAAGAGTAAACAATTTACCATCGTTATTCAAAAGTTCTTTGGTTTTTTGGTAAACAGCTTCCGTCATCGCTTCAGGAGTGGAATTTTCAGAAACTTCTCCGGCAAGATATACTCCTTCCAGATAAGGTTCTGTTCCTGTTTCAATATCATAAAGTTCCATATTTTCAGAAGCATTAAGGAATAATTCAGGGCCTTTATCGGCTCCTTTTCCCCATGTGGAAGTTCCGTCGTAAGGAACGGTTACCAACATTACCTTTGAATTTTCTAACGAGGCATTTTCTTCAGGAATTCCTGCGTATGTTTTCATATATAGTTATATTAAAAAATTAAATGATTTAAAGATTAAAAGATTGCCACAAAGATACAAAGAAGTTGGAAGATGAGGGCAAGTTATAAGTGATGAGTTATGAGTTATGTGTATGTTGATTCTGCTTTTTAGAGTTCTAAGTTTTAAATTCAACTTATAATTCATAACTTATAATTCATCACTCAAATGCTTATCTTTGCAAAAATTTTTTCAGTATGTCCTTACAAGCGGTGCTTTTTGATATGGATGGGGTGATTGTAGATACCGAACCTTTGCATAAAAAAGCGTATTATAAAATGTTCAATGAGTTGGAAATTGAAGTTTCGGACGACCTGTATGCTTCTTTCACCGGAGCTTCTACCAAAAGGGTTTGTGAAACACTGATCCGCGAGTACAATCTCAGCCACACCCATGAAGATCTTACCGATATCAAAAGAACTTTTTTTAAAGATTACTTTTATAATGATGACGACTTTGATCTGATTCCGGGAGTCAGAAAGCTGATCGAACATTATTATGAGAATGGGATCAAGCTTATTGTGGCTTCTTCCGCAAGCATGACCACCATTAAAATGGTATTTGAAAAATTCGGGTTGGAGAAGTATTTCAGCGGAAAAATAAGCGGGGCGGATTTGAAAGAATCCAAACCTCATCCTGAAATTTTCCTTCTGGCCGCCAAAATGGCCGATGAACCGAATGAAAACTGCATGGTGATCGAAGATTCCACAAACGGAATTTTAGCAGCCCATAAAGCGAATATTTTCTGTGCTGCTTACAAAAGTGAACATTCAAAGAAACAGGATTATTCTTTAGCCAATATTACTGTTGCAGAATATACTGAACTGGAGTTAGATAAGATTTCCCATTATTTTCAATAAAAAAAGCCATCAAATTGATGGCTTTTTATTTTAATATTGTCATTCTGAAGAAAATGAAGAATCTCTGTTTTTGAGATTGCTTCGTCGCTTCGCTCCTCGCAATGACAAAGGATGTTCTATTTGTAACCCAGAAGTTTCAATACATCTTCAGGTTCTTGCTTTTCACGGAAAATTTCATACTGGAATTCTCCGTTTTCATCTTTCTGGATCAATACGTGTCTCGGCTGAGGCATCAGACAGTGGTGAACTCCTCCATATCCGCCGATCGTTTCCTGATAAGCTCCTGTATGGAAGAAACCGATGTATAAAGGTTTTGTATCACTGAAAACAGGAAGGTAAATGGCATTCGTATGCTGTTCAGAATTATAATAATCATCTGAATCGCAAGTTAATCCACCCAGAAAAACTCTTTCATAGCTGTCTTCCCAACGGTTAAGCGGAAGCATGATGAAGTGTCTCGAAATTGCCCATGTATCCGGAAGAGTGGTCATGAATGAAGAATCGATCATATTCCATTTTTCTCTGTCGTTCTGACGTTTTTGAGAGGTAATTTTGTAAAGGTTCGCACCACTTTCTCCAACCGTAAAGCTTCCGAATTCTGTATAAATATTCGGTTCTTCCACGCCTTCTTCTTCACAGAATTTTTTGATCTGGGACACAATTTCTTCTACCATGTATTGGTAATCGTAGTCGAAGTTTAAAGAGGTTTTAATTGGGAAACCACCTCCGATATTCAGTGAATCTACTTCAGGAGCGATTTTTTTCAAACGTGCATATACACGAAGACATTTATACAGTTCATTCCAATAATACGCTGTGTCTTTGATTCCGGTATTGATGAAGAAATGAAGCATTTTCAATCTTGCATTCGGATGTTCCGCAATTTTCTGACTGTAGTAAGGAATAATATCTTTATATCCGATCCCTAATCTTGAGGTATAGAATTCGAATTTCGGTTCTTCTTCGGAAGCAATTCTGATCCCGATATCGAATGTGGTATCAATACTTTCCGTAAGCTTGTCAAGTTCACGATAATTATCTAAAATCGGAGTGATATTTTCAAAACCGTTATTGATCATCTCTGAAATTTTAGCCAGATAATCATCCGTTTTGAAACCGTTACAGATCACCTCAATATTTTTATCTACTTTTCCGCTGTTATAAAGGGATTTCACGATATCCATATCGTATGCGGAAGAAGTTTCTATGGAAATATCATTTTTAAGAGCCTCTTCAAGGACGAATCTAAAATGACTTGATTTTGTGCAGTAGCAATAGGTATAATTCTTCTTATATTCGATTTTCTCAAAAGCTTCTTTAAACCAGCCTTTCGCTTTTTGAATATTTTGAGAAATTTTCGGCAGGTAGCTAATTTTTAGCGGAGTACCGAACTTTTCAACAACATCCATTAAAGGAATGTCATGAAACAACAAATTGTTCTCAGAAACATTGAACTCTTCCGTTGGAAAATATAATGTCTGATCAATCAGTTCCGAGTATTTTATTTTCATTTTACAGCAAGTGAATTAAGAATGCAAAATTGCTAAAAAAGTTTGATTTTTTAGTTTAAAATTTTCTTAAAGTTTGAGGGAATCAAAGTTTTTTGGGAATACTATAATTTTTGCAGATATTTCTTTGATTTTCAGGTTTCTTTTACTATTTAATCAGATGCTTCGACTTCGCTCGGCATGACAATGTTAAATAGATAATTGAAAAGCGTAATATTTGATATTGTTATCCTAAACAAAAGTGAAGTATCTAAAGCCTTTCGCGATTTTACATTATAAATAATTTCCTCCGATAAAAACCAAAAGATCTCCCTTTTCATATTCAATAGAAACTTCATTATCAATGGCAAAGTTGCGTGTTCCCAATCTTTCCGTGATGCTTAAATTCTCATTAGTCAAAGGCCAGTTTAACCCTTTTGTGGTAATATTTTCAACGATCGGAAACGGATACAGGGAAATCATCTTATCTTTTACATCCTTTAGGACTAAATTTTTGGGAATGAAATAATACTCTGAGAATTCATCATAGAATCTGATCTCCATTTGATCTTTAAAAGCATACGCAACGGTAAGGTTTCCCAGAAAATGATCCTGCTCTCCGCCGCTTCCACCCAAAACATCTACATGACGGATTTCTTTTTCCAGCATAATTTCCAGGGCTTTGTGAAAATCGGTTTTATCCTGGTCCGGTGTGTAAATGAATTTTTCTTCATAAATATTTTCATCGGCACCGGAATGGGAATCAAAATCCCCGGAAATGAAATCAAGCTTGTTCAAAGGAAAACCCATGGTTTTAAGGTAATGAAAAGCCCCGTCGGTACAGGCGATAAGGCTATAATTTTCTATATCCGGAAAAGATTTCGGAGCGTCCCCATTAATGAAAAGTAATGCTTTATCTTTCATTCGGGTTCCAGTATTCTTCTGGTTCGTTATTCAGTTTGGAAACATATCTTGCCAAAACAAAAAGGTAATCGGAGAGCCTGTTCAGGTATTTGATCAGTTCCGGACGTACTTCTTCGGATTCATTTAAAAAAACCAATGAGCGTTCCGCTCTTCTGCAAATAGTTCTTGCGGCATGTAGAAAAGTGGCAGATTTTCCGCCTCCGGGAAGGATAAAGTATTGAAGAGGTTCCAGTTTTTCGTCAAAAGCATCCATCCAATGTTCCAACTCTTCGATTTCAGTTTCAGCAATCATTAATGTCAGACGTGATTTTCCGTTCGCTAACATCAATTTATCAACCGGAGTTGCAGCTTCCGATCCTACGGTAAAAAGATCGAACTGGATTTTCTTTAGTTGCTGTAACACTTCAGCGTCTTCGATATGGCTTTTGGCGATTCCTATGAATGAATTCAGCTCATCGATATTTCCATAGCTTTCTACTCTTGCACTGGCTTTGGAAACTCTTGTTCCCCCATATAATGCAGTCTGACCTTTGTCTCCTGTTTTAGTATAAATTTTCATACCTACTAAATTACTTTTTTCAGACCAAGCTTACAAAGCTTTTCAGGAGTTTTTACATTAAAACTATGCAACCCATCTTCCGGATTTCTTCATATATCTTATCAGGAAATAATATCCTGCAAAGATGAGAATGAAAATAAAGGCTAAAATATTTCTGAAGTCATCATTGCCATTGGTCAATTGAGGATATTTAAAAAGAAGGATCAACACAATCCCACACAGCCAGATAAACTGGGTATTATATTCTTTGATGAGCCATCTTTTCCATTTGAATTCCATGGAAGCAAAGGTTTTATTCAAGCCTGAAAGATTGGGAATCCACCGGTGGACTTTTCTGGTATATTCTTCAAAATCATTTCCGAATTTATTTCTCAAAAAGTTTTCTTCTGCTAAAACGATGCATTGATAGATAAAAAGGAAAACGGGCATCACCACAAAAGTATAAATCAATGAATTCGCCAGAACACCTACTCCTAAAAGCATCAAAATATTTCCTACATACAATGGATTTCTGACATGATTGAAAATCCCTTCCGTAACCAATCCGTCCGCATACACTTTTTTATCTCTTCCACCTCTTACAATATAAGCCAGGCCAATGGTCCCGCCTCTGATCAACTGCCCTAAAACGGTAATTCCAAGACCTAACATAATGGCGATCCAGTAATGATCCGGACCTAGTTTTTCTCCAAATAACGGCGGTGAAGGAATAAATAACAGCAGATACAGGACAATAAAAAGAAAGTTCCTGTACTTAAAAAAGAAATTGCCTATCTGTATCATAATTTTTTTGCAATAATACCGGTGAAATTATACCATTTGAAAAATACTTCCGCTTCATCAAATCCCGCTTCATGCAGCATATTGATATTTTCGCTGGTTTTATAAGGAATGAGCACATTTTCCAGCGCTTCTCTTTTTTGCGAAATTTCGAGCTCACTGTAGTTGTTTCTCCGTTTGAAATCGTAGTAATAGTCTATATATTCGCGGTTGAATGACTTTTCTTCCGTAAGAACTTTCTCAATAAGGATGAATACTCCGTTCTTCACCATTCCGTCACCGATCTTTTTCACAATATTCAGGCGATTAATGGGACGGATAAATTGTAACACCAAAACCATCGTTACTACAGAAGCATTTTGTACGGGAACTGTTTGGGTAAGATCGGCTACCTGAAGGTCCACATCACGGTTAAGTTTGAAATTATCCAGCTTTTCTCTGCATTTAAGGATCATTTCTTCGGAATCATCAATCCCGATGAACCTGATACCTTCCTGAACGGTTTTATCCATTAAAAGCATTGTGGTGCCTGTAGAACATCCCAAATCGTAGACATGACTTCCGGGTTGTGCATGGTTTCCTGCCAATTCGCTTGTCATCCGTTGCAATTCGTCATAAAACGGAACCGAACGGCTTACCATATCATCAAAAACGCCGGCGACTTTATTATTGAATTCAAAGTCCGAAAGGTTCTCCAGTTTCTCTCTGAATACCTGATCTGAATTAATTGCTTCTGACATAAATTTATATTTTTCAAAAGTATTGAACACACTTTGAATTGAGTATTAATTTTACGAGGTCCTTTCTTTAATTTCCCGTAACATTTCGCTGTTATTCAGTGAGTTCAACATATTGTGTTTTATCATTAGTATGCTATATTAAACGCAAATAACGGCCGGATATTCTTACAAGCCATCAGATTTAATTATAATTATTTGTTAAACTTTGCTTCAAATAAAATGACCGGTTAAAAAACCGGCCACTTTCAAATTATTTATCTACCTCAACATATTGCAAAACTATCTGGTTCCCGGGATTATAAATGATGGTACTCTTATTAGGAAATCTCTTCAATTTATAATACTCTATATTTTTATCGGTTTTAATATCTTCCAGAATACTTGTATCAATGGTATTTGCCGGAAGAAATTTTTCTATAAAGCTTATTTTATCAATAATGTTTTGTCCATCAATCTTTCGGGCAGTTTTATCAGACCTGCTTTCGTCTGTAGTGGGCTGGTTTTCCAAAAACGGGAGTAAGGCTGCTTTGTCTGCTTTATATTTGAAAATATATCCTTCTGAACCATTAGGAAATGTAAAATTCCTTCCTTTCGCTTCGGTTACTATTGACGCACCGGAACCCGGAAAAACTTCATTGAACTGCACATCCTTTGAATTGGTGAGAGAATTGATAGATTCATCAACCGTTTTCTTCACTGTTTCTTCCACTGCCTTCTGCGCTTTTTCCTGAACGGCTTCAGTGGTTTTCTGAACGGTCTGATCTATTTTTTCTTCAATTTTATTGCATGATAGTACTGAAAGAGCTGCCATAACCGGCAGAATGTATTGCTTCATTTTCTGAGAATCAAAATTATGTGTTTCTTTTATTTCTAAACGGAAAAGATTTCATGATATTTTACATTGAAAAAATATTTTTTCTTATTCAAAATCCTACTGACAAACTGTTGTCATTACCCCCTCTTATCTTTGTCTTAACATTAACAAATAAAACAAAAAATTATGACAACTACAGCCACAGCTACCAAACAATTTATGACTTCCGAGCAATTATTGAACCATTGGCAGGGACACAGAAACCTGACCAGAAGAATCATCGAAACTTTCCCGGAAAAAGAATTATTCGAGTTTTCCGTTGGCGGAATGAGACCATTTTCAAAATTAGCGGTAGAGCTGATCAGCATTGGCGGACCTGCATTGAAGGGAATTGTTGAAAGAAATATGGAAGGGTATAGTGAAGAAGGATTTGCTCCCAAAACAAAAGCAGAGATTTTGGAAAGATGGGATAAAGAAACTGAAGTGATCAATCATTATTTCAACCAGATCTCTGAAGAGCGTTTCCAGGAAACTTTTAATTTGTTCGGGCAGTATGAATTCCCTGTGTTTGAAAATATTCTATATTTTGTAGATAACGAAATCCACCACCGCGGACAAGGATATGTATATCTGAGAGCGTTGGGTATTGAACCGCCTTTCTTCTGGGAGAGATTTTAGGCTTGCGCTTCAGGCTTAAGTCCATAAAAATAAATTTTGACTATCATTTCCAGGCTTCTGCTTGTTGATCAGGATCTAAAGCTCTCTTTTTTATTCAAATTTATTATAAGCTGAGCCCGGCCGAATGGCCGGGCTTTTTATTGATGCTTTTCCGAAATTGTTTTCAGCAAATGATTTAATTTTATTTTAAGACTTTCGGGCTCCAAAACTACAGCATAATCGGCAAAAGTGATCAACCAGCGTGGAAAGCCTTCTTCAATCCAATCTGTTTCAAAGGTAAGTTCTACCTTATCTTCTCTGTCTATTTCTTCGGTGAGGCCATAATATTTTTTAGAATTGACAAGATGTCCCATGATCTTTTTTTCAACCAACAGTTTCACTTTAGTAGCATTTTGTCCCGGACTCCTTCTGTAATCATTGATCTGCCCGTATTCCTGTGAAAACGGATTCTGTGTTTTAGAAATTTTCAGAATCCTATCTACCCTGAACTGCCTGAAATCTTTCCGCAGTGTACAGAAAGCCATAATGTACCAATAATTGAACTCAAAGAAAACACCTACTGCTTCAATGGTCCGGTTCGTAATTCTGGAATCAACGGTTTTATATTCTATATTTAACTGGGTTTTCTCTGCAATACTTTCCAGAATGGTTGGAATGACATTTTTAATGGAATCTTCAGATTTAGGCTGATAATTGAAAATACTGATTTGATTTTCAATATGTTGAATTAAATTCCGGTCAGAATATTTCAATACGGAACGTACCTTTTCCATCGCGGTCTGATAATGGCTTCCCAAACTTTGATGGGAAAATTTCTGCATCAGTTTTTCAGCGGTAATAAAGCTTAACACTTCTTCTTTGGTGAACATCACCGGTGGAAGCTTATATCCATCCATCAAAGAATATCCATTCCCAGCTTCTCCAACAATCGGAATTCCTGCATTTTCCAATGTTTTTACATCACGGTAAATCGTTCTGATGCTTACATCGAATTTCTCTGCCAAATCCTGTGCTCTTACCAAAGGTTTTGACTGGAGCTGAGTGAGGATGGCAGTTACCCTATCTATCTTTTTAAGATAATGATCATTCATGAGGAAGTTTGAGTTTTAATTTTCTTTGTATGTATTCACCAGCTTATCCAGATTCAAGCTTCTTGCTGAAGCATCGAAAATCTCACGGTATGTTCCATTCATCTGAACGAGCTCATCATGGGTTCCGCTTTCCACCACTCTTCCTTTTTTCATGACGTAAATGGTATCGGAATCTAAAATCTGGGATAAAGAATGGGAAATGATAATCACCGTTCTTCCCACTTTTATAGCATCCAATGAATTTTTGATCTGCTCTGTGGCAATAGCATCCAAACTCGCTGTTGGCTCATCCAGGAAAATAATAGGCGGATTTTTCAGGAATAATCTTGCGATGGCAATTCTCTGCTGCTGACCGCCGGAAAGCTGTGTTGCATCATGTTGATACTGATCCGGCAACTCTACAATCTGATCATGTAAATAAGCTTTTTTCGCTGCCTCCTGAATTTCTTCAAGGCTTGCATTCATATTTCCGTAACGGATATTGTCTTCAATACTTCCCTGGAAAATGTGATTCTTCTGAAGAACCAGTCCCAAATCGTCTCTGAGGTAAGTATTATTATAGTTATTGAGATCCACTCCATCCAACAGGATTTCTCCGGAATCCGGAAGATAAAATTTACACAACAGATTGATGATGGTAGACTTCCCGGCTCCACTTAATCCGACAAGAGCCGTAGTTTTACCGCTTTCAATGGTCATGGAAACCTCATGTAAAGCCTGAGTTCCGTTAGGATAGGTGAAATTTACGTTCTTAAGTTCAAATTTCCCTTTAATCTCTTCTTCTCTGAAATCTCCATTCGGTTCTTTCTCATTATCTGCATTTAAAATATCAAAATATCCTTCAGCATAAATCATTGCATCATTCATATCATCATAAATACGGTGTAATTGACGAATGGGTGCCGAAATATTATTGAAAAGCATAATATGAAGCATAATTGCTCCGATGGTCATTTGCTGATCCAATACAAGATAAACGGTCAACAAGATGATTAAAACCACTCCGAATTGTTCTATAAAAGTCTTTAAGCCGTCATAAATAAAGTTGGTTTTTCTTGTGAACATCTGGCTTTCCATGAGCTGCATCTGCAAGTCATATTGTTTTTTGCCTTCAAATTTTTCACGGACAAAGCTCTTGATCACCATAATAGAATTGATCAGGTTTAATAAGCCGGACGTTTTCTGCTCTCTCTGATTTCTCAATTGTCTTCGGACTCCGCTTAATTTTTTAGCCTGTAATGAGCTTATGTAAAAATAAATCGGGATAATAACAGTTGAAACGGCTCCTACATATACATTCTGCATGTACATAATTACAAGAGCAATGATGGCATTGGAAAACAGCGGGAGAATATCAATGAAGAAATTCTGTACCAATCTTGTTAGACTTTCAATTCCTCTGTCAATCCGGATCTGTAATTTTCCAGATTCATGGTTTTCATCATTGAAATACGCTACTCTGTACGTCAGGATTTTATCAATCGCTGATTGCGCCAATACGGAACTCACATTAATTCTGATCTTTTCCCCATAAAATTTCTGTCCGAAATTAATGAAGATATTTAATAATTCCTTTCCTAATAGGATAATGGAAATCACTACCAGAATATGGATGCCTTCTGACATAGGATGTGGAAGATGGGTTAATTTTGTCACCTCATCTACCGTGTATTTCAGGACAATCGGGTTCACCTGACCGGCAAGAGCTCCCAGAAAAGTCAGGAACAAAGTCCCATAGATCATTAATCGATAAGGCCTGATAAATGGAATAAGCTGTTTATAGATTCCAAATAAAGTAACTGTTCGGTTAAAAGGTTTTGCCATGAATTGTATGAACTAAAAACGTACCGTTTCAAAAGAAAAAGGTACGTTTTATTATGTTTTTTAGCAAATGTTTTCATTCAGTTTTTGAATATCTGAATATTACTTTCATTCATTGTCTATATTGAGATGCTTTCCGTCAGTTCGAGTGTTTTTCCGTAGCGAAAGTGAAGGAAAAATGTATCGAGAACTGGTCTCAGAGGGCAAGGTCATGTTCTCGATACAAAATTCTTTCAGAATTTCACTCGAACTGACGGGCTTTTGTCATCGATATTAAAAAAATAATGACTATCCTTCGTAAAAATACGTTGTCAGATAATGCAGTTCCGGTTTGCTGGCTGCTTTAGATTCCGCTTCTGCCTGTTCCGCGGTATATTGAGACGTAATTTCTTTTTTCTGGAATACGAATGAATTGTTGGCATTTTTATCTACTACCTCTGTAAAAATATGCTCAATATCAGAATTAGCTAAAGAAGCAAAACTGATGTCTTCAAAACCATACATTAACCTCAAATCATCGAATTGTTGGAAATTATTATTCACAAAACTCTGAAGCTGGGATTTGGAATCAAAGTTTCCGGCCCAGATATTATAGGCATAATGTTTCTTTTTAGGTTTATCCAAAATGCTTTGATATACGAAATTTTCTCCAAGATAGGCTTCTCTTACCTGCGGATCATTCGCCAAATCTTCCGGAAGTCCTTCTTTCAGGATTCTTCCCTCAAACATGATATAGGTTTTGTTGGTAATCGCTAAAGTTTGCTGAACATTATGGTCGGTAATTAAAATCCCGATATTTTTGTCTACCAAACTTCTTACGATTTTCTGAATATCTTCTACGGCAATCGGGTCAACTCCTGCAAAAGGCTCATCCAAAAGGATAAAATTAGGACTGGTTGCCAAACATCTTGCAATCTCTGTTCTACGTCTCTCCCCTCCGGAAAGAAGGTCTCCTCTGTTTTTACGAACGTGCTGGAGCGAGAATTCCTCAATCAGCTCATCACATTTGATCTGCTGTTCACGCTTGGAGAGTTTGGTAAGTTGTAATACTCCCATGATATTCTCCTCTACAGACAGTTTTCTGAAAACGGAAGCTTCCTGCGCCAGGTAACCGATACCTTTCTGAGCTCTGCGGTACATCGCATCGGTAGTGATTTCCTGTTTATCCAGAAAAATTCTGCCTGAAGTCGGCTTAACCAAGCCCACGATCATATAAAACGATGTGGTTTTCCCGGCTCCGTTCGGGCCAAGCAAACCAACAATTTCTCCCTGCTGAACTTCTACAGAAACGCCTTTTACCACTTTCTTAGGACCGTATTCCTTGATTAAATTTTCTCCGCGTAAAATCATAGGAGCAAAGATAAAGTTTTTTTGAATTTAAATTTTAGATTACCTGTGTGAGGCCAAAGTTTTATGATATTTTAATATGAAGTATTTTTAACGCAAAGGTTTGGAGTTTTTTACAAGAGGTTCTTTTTAAGTTCGCAAAGATGCTACACTCAGCAAAGTTTTCTTTATTATCTCAAAGAATCGGAAGATTTATGCGCATGACTTTTAAAGATTAAGTTTAATTTCAATTCATGACCTTGTAACGACTCATGTTTTTATCCGACTGATTGGAAAACAATCCACTTCACCTTAAAAAATATTAAAATGGAAAATTACGGTTATACCAATTCAGACAACACTCAAAATCAACAAACCAATGTTCCTTACCGTTCAGAAAAAAAAATCCCGGCTGCTTTATTGGGAATTCTTGTCGGATGGCTGGGCTTGAATAAATTTTATTTAGGCTATACAAAAGAAGGAATTATTCAAATTGTTCTTAACATAGTTACAGCGGGATTCGCCTCTATCATTCCTTTTATAGAAGGTATCATGTATTTATTTATGAGTGATAAGCAATTCGATGACACCTATGTTCACGGGAAAAAAGCTTGGTTTTAATATACAATACCAGTCTATTTCCATATATTTATCAACCAATCAATAGAATAAAGTATGGAAAACAACAAAGAATTAACCGAGCTTTTAGCACTGGATCTCGGCATCAATATTGTCGACCGAAGGCCTTACGCCAAAGAGGTTTTCAAATGGCAGGATATGGACCTGCTTCCCCATTCTTCCACGGACACCTTACTTTGTGAAATTTTTGAATGGAACGGAAGAAACTGGAGAACAACCGGAAATAACCTGATCGGGTATTTATTTTCGAGCGATGAGCTAAATACGGTTAAAAACCAATTGATCAACATTCCCAGAAATCCTGCACTTATCCCGGATTTTGAATTCAATAAAGAAAGCATGATTGAGTATGGATTTACTTTACCTTCTTTGTTCAATATTAGCATTAATGGCAATATCAAAAATGCTAAAGAATTTTCTGTAAAGGTAAATGGAGTTACCAAATCCAGGATTACCAATATAGATTCTCCCGGTATTGAGATTTTAAAGAATTATTTTGCTTTTACACAAAATAAGACCAAGACATACAGGAAAAACATCAAATTTAATTATCTAAGTACTTCGTTATTCTATGCTGAAAGTGTAGAGATTTTCCTTGAAAAAGAGTCCGGAATCGGCTTGGATGTCAGCTTTCAGACTCAAGATGTAGAAGTGGACGCTAAAGTTGATACGGATATTCAGAAACATTTTGTATTAAAATATTCCGGAAACCAGGCTCCTTTTGCGGCTAAGTTTACCAAAGGAAAGGATTTCAATATTATGTAAACTACAGTTATAAGTTGAGAGTTATGAATTATGAGTCTGAACTGGTTGTTGGCTCAAGGTTATAAGCTAAAATTACTTATAATTCATAACTCTCAAATTTATTATTTGTTCAAAAGTATGGCTGCTTCTTTGGCGAAATAAGTAAAGATCATATCTGCTCCTGCTCTTTTGAAACATGTTAAGCTTTCAATAATGGTTTTATCATTATCCAGCCATCCGTTCTGAGCTGCCGCCTTTACCATCGCATATTCTCCACTTACATTGTATACTGCAATCGGAAGATCAATAGCTTCACGAACTTTAGATACAATATCGAGATAAGGAAGCCCCGGTTTGATCATAATGATATCCGCTCCTTCATCAATATCCTTGAAAACCTCATTCAATGCTTCACGGGAATTATGAAAATCCATCTGATAGGTCTTTTTATCTTTCGGGATTTCCATATTGTCTTTCGGAGCGCTGTCTAATGCACTTCTGAAAGGTCCGTAGAATGAACTTGCATATTTAGCGGAATAGCTTAGAATACCCACATCCGTAAATCCGCTTTCTTCCAAAGCTTCACGCATTACCAGTACTCTTCCGTCCATCATGTCGCTTGGTGCCACAATGTCTGCTCCGGCTTCAGCGTGGGATACTGCCATTCTGGCCAGTGCATCATTAGTTGCATCGTTCACAATTTTTCCGTTTTCAATAATTCCATCGTGTCCGTAAATGGAATATGGATCTAAAGCTACATCCGGCATTATAATCATTTCGGGAACAGCATTTTTTATAGCTCTAATCGTGGTCTGCATTAAGCCGTCTTTATTCCATGCTTCTTTTCCTGTATTGTCTTTCAGGTGTTCTGAAACTTTCATGTACAGGTTCACTGATTTCACTCCTAAAGAAAATAGCTCTTTACATTCTTTCACCGTTAAATCTATACTCCGCCTGAAAATCCCCGGCATGGACGCGATGGGTTCCTGCTTGTTTTCGCCCTCCATTACGAAGATGGGCATTACAAAATCATTGGTGGCAAGATTACTTTCTCTTACGAGGCTTCTGATAGATTCGTTTACTCTCAGTCTTCTATTTCTTGAATGTATCATTTTTGGAATACTTTTTGAATAAGTTTATGCAAATTTACTATAAAGTTCTGCAAAAAACTATTGCAGGAAAGAATAGAATTTTTTATTTTTGTTTGTGATAATATTTCGAGAAATTAGAATTTGATGAAAAAACTTTTACTTTTATTTATCTTTTTGGGCACTTTTGTTGGGTTTTCCAGCAATTTAAAATCACAACAATTCAGGGAGCCTTCTACCGCCTCACAAAAATCTGATGACGGTGTTCTTATTGCTTTTCCTAATCCGGCTAAGGACTATCTTATCGTAAAGGCAAAAGATTCTTCTTTAAAGATTAAAAGCGTTATCTTCTACTCTATTTTGGGTACGCAGGTAGCGAGTTATTCCGTGAATATGAATTCAGGGGAAATCAACATCGAAAGATTAAAGCCTGGTAAATACTTAATTCGATATATCCTGAGTGACAATACCCAAAAGGTCACGCAGATCGTAAAACAATAAAATACAATCCTGATAAACATCAGGATTTTTTCTTTTTAAACCCATCCTGTTTCATTATTCCGTAACTTTCGGGAGATTTTTATACTAATTACAGAAAAGTAACTTAATGTTAAGAGCTGAACATATTACTAAGACCTATAATGCAGGGAAAAAAGTAGCATTGGACGACTTCAGTATACATGTACCCAAAGGAAGTATTTACGGGCTTTTAGGGCCTAACGGAGCAGGAAAAACTTCATTCATCCGTATCATCAATCAAATTACGCAGGCGGACTCAGGAAACATATGGATTAACGGGGATCAGCTTAATCCGAATCATATCAAAGATATTGGTTATATGCCTGAAGAAAGAGGGCTTTACAAAAACATGAGTGTGGGAGATCAGATTCTTTACTTCGGAGAACTGAAAGGAATGAGTAAAAACGATGCTCTAAATGAAGCGAAGAAATGGTTTGAAAAGCTGCATATTGACCAATGGTGGAAGAAGAAGCTTTCTGAACTTTCTAAAGGGATGGCTCAGAAAATCCAATTTGTGGTAACCGTTTTACACCGACCTCATCTGCTGATTCTGGATGAACCTTTTTCAGGATTTGACCCTGTGAATGCCAATTTGATCAAAGATCAGATCATCGATCTTAAAAATAACGGAACTACGATCATTTTATCTACTCACAGAATGGAAAGTGTGGAAGAAATGTGTGATTATGTAGCTTTAATCAATAATTCCCAAAAGATTATTGACGGAAGGGTATTTGATGTAAGGGAAAAATTCAAAAAGAATATTTTCGGGGTTACTCTTTCGGAAGTGAATAATCAGCATCTGGATACTTTCAAAAGCAAATATGAGATCTCTAATTTTTCTCATGAGAATAATCTGGTTTCATTTGATCTGAAGAATACCGGAGATCAAAACCATGTTCTTTTGGATCTGGTACATGTTGGAAAGGTACGCTCATTCGATGAAAAGATTCCAAGCATGAATGAAGTGTTTATTAATGCCGTAAGTAATCATTCTTAATTATGAATAACATTTTTCTTATTACAAAAAGGGAGTTTCTTACTCAGGTTAAGAAAAGATCCTTCATTATATTAACACTATTGGCTCCGTTAATGATTATTGCTTTCGGAGCGGTCATCGGCTTAATGTTTAAAGCCAACGAATCTCATAATGTCATTCAGGTGGTTGATAAAAGCGGGCTTTTTAAAGGCCAGATGAAGTCAGATGATCAACTTAATTATGTTTTTATTTCTGATGCCAATGAAAATGCTAAGATCAACGCTTTAAAGGATGATGAATCATTAAACGGAATCCTTATTCTCCCGGAACTTAAAAATCACAATTATGATGAACTGGAAAAAAATACAAGGCTTGTTGTAAATAGTAAAATAGGTTTTGATACCAAGCAGCGTATTGTTTCCGATATTACCAATGTGATTAAGAAGGAAAAGATGAAGCAATTGGGTATTGCCGAAACTCAATTGGATAACCTGGATAAAAGCTTCAGCCTAAAAACAATCAATGTTTCCGAGAATAATAAAGAAGATTCTGATCTTGCTTTTGGAGTAAAAACCGGCTTAAGCATGGTTCTGATGTATGTAACGTTTATGTTTATCATCATTTACGGAGTAAGGGTTATGAGAAGTGTTCTGGAAGAGAAAAACAACAGAGTTGTTGAGATCATTATTTCTTCTGTAAAACCCTTTGAACTGATGATGGGGAAAATATTAGGGGTAACCATGGTTGCTTTAACCCAATTCGTCATTTGGATTACCATGTCTGTTATTGGAGCTTTGATCTTAAATACAGGCTTTTCATCCTTACAAAAGAATATCCCGGGTGGAAGTGAGGAGCTGATGAGCAAACTGGATATTGCCCAGATTGCCACACAGGTTTCCCACAGCTTACTGGAGCTTAACTTCCCGCTGATCATATTTGTATTTATTGTTTACTTTTTATTAGGCTATATATTTTACAGCTCTATTTATGCGGCAATTGGTTCTGCAGTGGATAATGAGACAGAAACGCAGCAATTCACCTTATTTGCTATTTTACCACTAACTTTAGGGATGTACGGTAGCTTTTCTTTGATGAATAATCCGGATGGCCCTTTAGGTTTCTGGCTGTCTATCATTCCGTTTACCTCTCCTGTAGCCATGATTGCAAGGATCCCTTTTGGAGTTCCTGTATGGCAACTGGTTCTATCTATAGCATTATTGTTGGGAACAACTGTTTTTATGATATTTCTTGCCGGGAAAATCTATAGAGTAGGTATTTTAATGTATGGAAATAAAGCAACGATGAAAGAGCTTTGGAAATGGATTAAAGGATAAAGTTTATAGTTTACCGAATATAAAAAATAAATCCCGGAAAGTAAATTTCCGGGATTTTATATTGAATAAATATATTCTATTGGAATATGTAGCTTAAGCTTAATCCAATCACCTGCTCGGATTTTCCTTTAGAGGTTCCACCCTTTTCTTGTGAAAGGTCAGGATAAGTATTGGATACTCCGAAATCATATTTCAGGGCAAATTCCAATTGTCTCTTATAACTGTATCCTACGCCGACTCCTATAGCAAAGTTAAAGCTTGCCGCTTTACCGCTCACACCCGGCTGAGTAGGGTCTACTACATCCGGATCATAGTATGGTCTTGAAGCAGGAGCATTTTTAACATTCTGGCTCAACAAGAAATTAAATCTTGGCCCTACCATTCCAAAAAACTCAGATTCAGCTTCTGAAAAATAGCCTTTGAAATAAACTGGTACACTTAAATAATTGTTGGCATACACTGCATCATAACCATCGGCTCCTTTAGCATCTTTATCCTTTCCTGTTTCTCCTGCTCCATAATACAGAACTTCCGGCTGAAGATAAAACTGGTTATCGCCTCCCAGCGGAATTAAAGCTAATGCTCCCCCGTGGAAAGCAAATCTTGGTCCTGAAGGATTATGAGCATTCTTTACTCGGGAATAGTTACCTCCGGCCGTTACACCGAACCTTGTACTGCTAAAGTCAATCTGTGCGAATGATAATGTGGAAAGCGCCAAGGCGGAGGTTAATAAAATTTTTTTCATATCGTTTGTTTTGAATTGTTATGCTAAAACTTTTGCAACTGTTGCCCCTATATCAGCAGGAGAATCTACAACATTGATTCCGTTTTCTCTCATGATCTCCATTTTTGCCTGAGCTGTATCTTCAGCACCTCCTACAATAGCACCTGCGTGTCCCATTGTTCTTCCTTTAGGAGCAGTTTGTCCGGCGATGAAACCTACAACCGGTTTAGTAGATCCGCTGGCCTTATACCATCTTGCTGCTTCAGCTTCTAATCCACCACCAATCTCACCGATCATTACTACAGCTTCGGTTTCAGGATCGTTGATGAATAATTCCAAAGCTTCTCTGGTAGTAGTCCCGATGATTGGGTCACCACCGATACCGATTGCAGTAGAAATACCGAATCCAGCTCTTACTACCTGATCAGCAGCTTCATACGTTAATGTCCCTGATTTTGAAACGATACCTACTTTTCCTTTTTTGAAAACGAAACCAGGCATAATACCAATTTTAGCTTCCTCAGAAGTAATGATTCCTGGACAGTTCGGGCCGATTAATCTGCAATCTCTGTCAGCAATGTAAGATTTTACTTTTACCATGTCTGCTACAGGAATACCTTCAGTAATACATACGATTACCTTAATTCCTGCTTCTGCAGCTTCCATAATAGCGTCTGCCGCGAATGCTGGTGGTACAAAAATGATACTTACATTAGCTCCCGCTTTTTCAACAGCATCAGCAACTGTATTAAATACCGGCTTTCCTAAGTGCTCGCTTCCTCCTTTTCCCGGAGTAACACCACCTACTACGTTGGTTCCGTATTCAATCATCTGACCTGCATGGAAAGTACCTTCGTTCCCTGTAAATCCTTGTACAATTACTTTAGAATCTTTGTTTACTAAAATTGACATTTTATTGTTATTTAAATTTATTTAATGAATTTATTAATGCTCACAAATTTACTTATTTTTCTTTGATTACAGATAAAACTTTGAATTTGTTTATTTGAGATTTCTCAGCTTTACTTCTTTTTTCAAATACGTTTTAAAATCTTCTGCAAACATCCCGATATAGGTACCTTTTTCAAGATCTCTGTTCACACCGGTCTTTCCTAACAATACGGATCCGCCTTCAATTTTGTTACCGGAGGCGATACCTACTTGTCCCCAAAGCGTCACTTCATCTCCTATCACACAACATCCTGCAATACCAACCTGAGAAGCAATCAGACATTTCTTACCTATCACGGTATCATGCCCAATCTGGATCTGGTTATCTAAAACGGAACCTTCTCCGATCACTGTAGAGGCTGTGACTCCCCTGTCGATGGTACAATTATTTCCAATTTCCACATTATTTTCGATCACGACATTTCCTACGGAAATAAGGCGGTCGAAATTCCCGTTCAGTTTGCGGTAATAGAAAGCATCACCTCCAAGCACGGTTCCGGATTGAATGATAACACTATCTCCAATCTCCGTTCTGTCTCCTATGACCACGTTTGGGAAGATAAGGGTGTTTTTCCCTATTTTCACATTGTTTCCAATGACAGCAGTGCGATGGATTTTAGTTCCTTCGCCAATTTCCACATCATGAAGCTCTTCCGTGAAGTTATATATTCTTGTAAAGTGGGTATTGATCCTGTTAAAATCCCTGAAAGGATCTTCAGAAACCAGAAGCGCCTTTCCTTCCGGACATGCAACTTCCTTATCAATTAAAATAATAGTTGCTGCTGAGTTTAACGCTTTATCGTAATATTTCGGATGATTAACAAAAACAATATCTCCTGGCTGTACCATATGGATCTCGTTGGTTCCCAATACCTCGAAATCTTCAGGCCCGATAAATTTCGCGCCTACCAAATCGGCAATAGTTTTAAGTTTTTGTGGAGAATGGAATCTCATAATTAAGCTGGAAGTTAAAAGACAGAAGCTGGAAGACTTCCTGCTTCCAGCTTCCAGCTATAGTTTAATATTTTATTCTTTTACTCTTTCTAAGTAAGAACCGTCTTCTGTACTTACTTTGATTTTGTCTCCTGGTTCAATGAACAAAGGAACCATTACTCTTGCCCCTGTTTCCACGATTGCATTTTTAAGAGCATTGGTAGCTGTGTTTCCTTTTACGCCCGGATCAGCTTCGATAACATCTAGATATACGGATTGAGGAAGTTCTGCAGAAAGCGGAGTTTCATCAACCTCTTTCAAGATGATCGTTACTTCTTCTCCGGCTTTCATAAACTGAGAGTTTTCAATCATTTCTTTATTCAAGTATAATTGAGAGAAATCATCATTGTTCATGAAGTGGAAACCATTTTCATCATCATAAAGATATTGGTATTTTCTCGTGATCACTTTTACCTCATCAATTTTATGACCGGCAGAGAATGTATTATCAATTACTTTTCCGTTGGTTACTGATTTCAATTTTGTTCTTACGAAAGCAGGCCCTTTTCCGGGTTTTACGTGAAGAAACTCGATTACTTTATAAATATCATTGCTGTACTCAATACAAAGTCCTTTTCTGATATCGTTACTTGTTGCCATTAATTTATTTTATCTTTTATTGTTACTTGTTTATTGGCGAAAAAGCGAAATCGCAAATTAGCCTTTTGCTGTTAGCTTCTCTTATTATTCTTTTCCGGTTCCGTATCCTTTTACAATACCTCTTGGAGAGTTTTGGATAAACTGAAGGATTTCATCCCTTTCAGCGGTTGGAAGCATTTCTTTTTCGATGTATGAAATGGCTTGGGAAACATTCATTTTCATCTGGAAAATAGCTCTGTAGATTTTTTGGATTTCAAAGATTTTTTCATTGGTAAACCCTCTTCTTCTCAATCCTACGGAGTTGATCCCGGCATAAGACATCGGCTCTCTTGCTACTTTTACGTAAGGCGGAATATCTTTTCTTACCAGCGTTCCTCCCGAAATCATTACATGCTTCCCGATTTTTCCGAACTGATGAACGGCACTAAGACCACCCATTACGGTATAATCTCCGATTTCCACGTGTCCCGCAATACCGCAACCGTTTACAATGATCACATGATCACCGATAACACAGTCGTGAGCAATATGAGAAGTGGCCATAATCAGACAGTTCTTGCCAATCTTGGTATATCCGAGTGCTTTTGTACCTCTGTTTACCGTTACACATTCCCTGATCGTTGTTTCATCACCAATAATTACCTGGGTATCCTCACCGTCAAATTTCAGGTCCTGAGGGATTGCGGAGATTACCGTTCCGGGGAAAATCCTGCAGTTCTTCCCTATTCTCGCCCCATCCATAATGGTTACATTGGGACCGATCCAGGTTCCTTCTCCGATTTCCACATCTCCTGCAATTGTAGTAAAGGGTTCTACAATAACGTTTTTGCTGATTTTCGCACGTTTATCTACGGCTGCTAATTGATGAATCATTTAATCAACTTTATTTTTTGCAACTTGCGCCATTAATTCTGCCTCTACAGCTACTGTATCTCCTACATATCCGTATCCTTGCATGTGTACAATACCTCTTCTGATAGGCTCAATCAATTCGATTTTGAAAATGATGGTATCTCCCGGAACTACTTTTCTTTTGAATTTTACTTTATCAATTTTAATAAAATACGTAGAATAGTTTTCAGGATCCGGAACGCTTGCCAATACTAAGATTCCTCCTGTCTGCGCTAACGCTTCCACCTGTAAAACTCCCGGCATTACCGGCTCTTTAGGGAAATGCCCCACAAAGAACGGCTCGTTCATCGTTACATTTTTCAGACCTACTACATGAGAATCTGAAAGCTCAAGAATTTTATCGATCAATAAGAACGGCGGTCTGTGCGGCATCAAACGCATGATTCCGTTAATATCAAAAACAGGTTCTTTAGTTAAATCAAAATCAGGAACATTTTTCTTTTTCTGCAGTTTCCACTGACGGTTCAGTTTTTTCGCAAACTGAGTATTTACATAATGTCCCGGTTTATTAGCAATAACTTTTCCTTTTATTTTTACTCCCGCTAAAGCCAAATCACCAATTACATCCAATAATTTGTGTCTTGCCGCTTCGTTAGGATAATTTAAGGTAAGATTATCAAGAATTCCGTTGGGTCTGATCGCAACATGATCTTTACCGAACGCCTTCTTTAATTTTTCTGTTGTATCCGGAGTTAAATCTTTATCTACATATACAATGGCATTGGAAATATCTCCACCTTTGATCAATCCGTGATCCAAAAGCATTTCCAGCTCATGTAAGAAACTGAATGTTCTTGCGGATGAAATTTCTTCCTTAAACTCGGAAATATTTTTTAATGTCGCATTTTGGGTTCCTAAAACTTTAGTCCCAAAATCCACCATTGTGGTAATTTCGTATGTATCTGAAGGGATAATAGTAATTTCTGATCCCGTTGCCGGATCTATATAGTTCAGAACTTCTTTCACCACCAGATATTCTCTGGCTACATTCTGTTCTGCTACTCCCACACTTTCAATAGCTTCTACAAAAAATTTAGAAGATCCGTCTAAGATCGGAGGTTCTGAAGCATCCATTTCAAGGATGGCATTATCTACATCACATCCTACCAATGCTGCTAAAAGGTGCTCGCAAGTAGTGATTTTTACACCTAATTTTTCTAATGTTGTTCCTCTTTCAGTTGCTACTACATAATTTACATCTGCTTCAACCTGAGGATGTCCCTCTAAGTCTGTTCTAACGAACACAAAACCTGTATTTTCTTTTGCGGGCTTAATGGTCAATTTTACTTCTTTACCAGTATGAAGGCCAATTCCGGAAAGCGTTACTTCTTCACGGAGTGTTTTTTGCATATCACTCATTAGTTTTATCTTTTGAGTTATTCTCAAGATTATTTATTCTACTTACGATTTCTGTGAAATTCCTGAAATGAACATAGTTCCTACGGAAGTCTGATGCAGAGATGGCCGGAGATCCGTATAATACATCGCCATCCTCAACATTATTATTGACACCACTCTGGGCCTGAATTTTAACCTGGTTTCCGATATTGATATGTCCTACAATACCTACCTGCCCTCCGATCTGGTTCCAGTCCCCGATAACGGTAGATCCGGCAATTCCGGCTTGTGCAGCAATCACATTGTTCTGTCCGATTTTCACATTATGGGCAATCTGGATCAGGTTATCTATTTTAGTTCCTTTTCCAATAATGGTAGAACCGATTGTAGCTCTGTCTATACTACAATTGGAACCTATTTCCACATCATCTTCAATAATTACATTTCCTAATTGAGGAATTTTTTTGAAACCATCGGGTGTCGGCTGGAAACCAAAACCATCTCCGCCTACTACCGTATTGGAATGAATGACACAATTGTCTCCAATCACACAGTAATCATAGATTCTCGCTCCGCTGTCGATTTTGCAGTTTTTACCTATTTTCACTCCTTTTCCTACATATACGTGGGGATAGATCTGAGTTCCCTGTCCTATTTTAGCTTTTTCAGAAACATAGGTAAACGCACCAATATATACTTTTTCACCAATAACAGCAGTAGAATGAATGGAAGATCCATCTTCGATTCCTTCTTTTCTACCCTGCATCTCCTGATACAGATTCATGAGAATCTGAAAAGAAAGATAAGCATCTTTTACGGCAATAATAGTGGCGTTATAACTATTCTTTTCTATAAGCTTTTCTGAAACAATAAGTACCGAACACTTGGAAGTATCTAAAAAATGTGAAAACCGATCCTGTGCTATAAAAGAAAGATGGCCAGTTTCTCCATTCTCAATTGGTGAAACGCCAGTAATAAGTGCATTCTCGTCACCTATTATTTTTCCGTCTATAAAACTTGCAATTTGCGAAGCTGTAAATTCCATATTCTGCAAAGATAAGAAATTCTATAATTCGCAAACATTTTTTAGTTTCAGGACTGCAATTTTAATATTCTTTAAGAATTAATTTTATAGAGTTCTCTCGGATAGGTCAGAATATACCTCGTTGTTTTATTCACCATCAATCCCGACAGAAGCTGATCTTCGGATTCATCCATTCTGATTTTTTTGTTGTTTTTCTGCAACAGGTAAATAGGTTGTTTGTCTGTATTATAGGGTAAAAGTTTTCTTTTGATTTCGTGTACCAATTCCTCTCCATTATCAATTCCGAAAAATTCATTGGTATTTTTTATTTTTTCTTCAATGAATTCTGGTTCAAACGGATGGGACGAAATAATGGTTTTCGGCAGGTTTCTCTGAATAACACACTGGCACCAGTATGACAGGATAAAAT